>SLIC01000224.1 GCA_007135845.1 Candidatus Brevefilum sp. | reverse complement strand
TTGTCGCCAATGGAGAAGGTTACTTTATGGGTGATTCTGAGATCACTTCGTTCCTCGTGATGACAAAGAAGGGAGCTCACCGACGCCCACATCGACCGCCTGGTCTACGAGCTCTACGGTTTGACGGATGAAGAGATCAGAATTGTGGAAGGAGAGACATAATTTTGTCATTGCGAACCCAGTGAAGCAATCTCAGAATCTCAAAGTAAGCGTGTTGTCTCCACTGGAGAAGCTTACATTATGCGCGATTCTGAAATCACTTCGTTCCTCGTGATGACAAAGAAGTGAGCTCACCGACGCCCACATCGACCGCTTGGTCTACCAGCTCTACGGCCTAACGGATGGAGAAATCCGAATTGTCGAGAGAGAGACATAGGGTGGTTAGCTGGATGTTGATTTTTATTACAGCGTTGACGCAATAAATTGATAAACTATTATGTTTATAGCTGAATTACAAGGAAAACTTTCAACAACTGATGAACGAAAAGAAGATATTCTAACTTCTAATGTTTTTTCGTTCTTTAAGTATGCCAACCGACAAATTTTTCTAAAATCTTTCCTTAATCATATTGGTATACAGCTAGAAAATCATGAATACGATAATGCTGAATTTATTTTCTGGCCGACTTACCAGGATCGAACAGAACCTGATTTGGTCATACTTGTTGGGAGATATTACCTGTTAATTGAAGCTAAACTTTATTCTGGGTTTGGCAAAGCAAGCGAATTATCCGCTTATCAATTATCCCGTGAAATAGCCGAAGGAAAATTGGAGGCGCAGAACTTAGAAAAAGAGTTCCGTCTCATTGCTGTGACAGCACATTATGCAAAACATCAATTTCTTACTGAAAACCCTGAATTTTCGCTCAGGGATATCACCTGGGTCAACTGGCATCAAATTGCATTGTTGTTATACAAAATCCTTAATGCTGATGAAAACCTTGATATCGAGAATGAATCCTTTGCCACAGATTTGTATAATCTGTTGATAAAGAAAAATTTACGGAAATTTGCTGGTCAAGAAATCCTTATTGATCTAGCTCCTTTAACAAAAAACACATCTACCCTGTTTTTTGATGCAATAACTTCTAATTTCCGGGGAGATTTTATAGGATTTCAACAATCTCTAACAGGTTTTCCCCTATTACAACCTGGAATTAAACTATTCTTTGAAAGGCCAATAAAGCAATATTTTGAAAAGTTATCAGAAAAAACACTACTAAACAATCCAGATAGTATTTTCTTCAAGAGGTGAGATATGAACAGAAAAGAATTGGTTAAACAGACTGATTTAGCTTTTGATTTTTTACAGAAACTTTATCTTGAAGTTTCGTACTTGATAAAAGAAATCGAAGGATTGTTAGCCGAGGAAGAAGAAAGTTTTATTATTGGGCGAGGCAGCGGTTATGCCATAACTGCAATCGGCTCCAATGGTTTGGAAGCAAATAATGTGCACCTTTGGCCTTTGCGAACATTTTCAGTATTTTTTGTTCCTCAAGAAATGACAAAAGTTACAAGCCGTGCAACGGTAACACGGTTTCTACCAGGACTAAAAACGGTTTTGCTAAAGTTTGTTCTCAATGAAAGCAATATTTCAGAACCCTATATTTATGTAGGTACTTTGTATGACATGGATGCAAAAAAAGAGGCTTACATTAAGTTTGAACACCTTATCACGCATATTGAGTATAACCAAAAGAAAATATTCACCGGGGATGAATTTGTAGATTATGAGGATGGATATTTCAAGTTTAAAGGGAAATTCATTAAGATAAACTTGTACGACATAAATTCGAGTGAAGAAATCGTCAATTTAGTTTTAGAACCAGCGCTAAAAGTTTTTCGAAACATTTAGTAATCTGTAGGTCATGTGTAGTCACGCAGTGACCCACGTGACTTTTTATTGGTGCACACCCATCAGGTAATGAGGTTTTATTTATTGGATACAATTACCCTGCGCCACACAACCGGCTGGTCAGGAGACCAGCCTGATCATGATTATGATCTTTTCACCCCCCATCGACTGGGGGTTGGGGGGTAGAAAATGGTGCGGTCAACCCTCACGAGCTGCGCTCTCGGCACCTAAAGGTGTTTCGCTCCGCTCCAGGCAGGAATCAAACCGCACCCTACGGGTGATGAAGTGTTGTGGATATGCCGGCTGAGTAGTTATTTAATAAGTATTACAACGGCTTACACAATCCCGGAAACCAGCGCCAGCAGAAGCCCGCCAGCGATCACACTGCCCAGCTGCCCGGCTGTGTTCGCACCAATCGCATGCATGAGGATAAAGTTTTCAAAGTCCTCATCCTGCGCCATTTTGGCTGAGAGCCGACCCGCCATGGGAAAGGCACTGATGCCCGATGCGCCAATCAGGGGGTTTACCTTACCGCCGCTTAAAACCGACAACAATTTACCAAACAACAAACCAGCAACCGTATCTAAAATAAAGGCAAATAAGCCCAATGCCAGGATTGCCAATGTTTGGATATTAAGAAAAGATTCAGCCCGCATCGTAGAACCAATGGCTAATCCCAAAAACAGGGTGGCGATATTGATCAGCTCATTCTGGACACTCTTGCTCAACCGATCCACCACCAGGCTCTCCCGCAGCAGGTTGCCCAGCATCAGTGAAGCGATCAAGGGGGCGGCATCCGGCGCCACCAGGCTGACGATGACAGTCACAAAGACGGGGAAGATCACTAACGTCAGCCGGGAGACCGGTCGTGGGGCGTATTCCATGCGGATCAGGCGCTCTTTACGTGTGGTGAGCAATTTCATGATCGGCGGTTGAATGATCGGGATCAAGCTCATATAGGAATAGGCTGCCACGGCGATCGGCGCCAGCAGGTGAGGGGCCAGGCGGCCGCTCACAAAGATGGCCGTTGGCCCGTCAATTGCGCCGATCACACCAATCGATGCGGCCTCATTCATCGGGAAGCCCAGCAGCAGCGCCACCAACAAAGTTGCGTAGATGCCAAATTGGCCTGCAGCACCCAGCAGCACCATCTTAGGCTGAGACAATAGCGGGCTGAAATCGATCATGGCACCCACACCCACAAAGATCAATAATGGGAACAGCTCGTTTGAGATGCCGGCATCGTAGATGACTTTCATAAAGCCTCTATCTGCCGACATACCGATATTGGCCATGATGCAGCCAAAACCAATCGGCAGCAGCAAAACAGGCTCATATTCCTTAACCACTGCCAGGAAGATTAACACCACCCCAACCAGGATCATCACCGCATTTGCCCAGCTGAAGGCTCTGAAACCGCTGGTGATCTCTGCCACTAATATCGAAAAATCCATTTGCTGGCTCCCTTATTCTTCGAAGGTGATCAAAACCTGGCCATGACTGACCTGGTCACCAATATCGACCTCAATCGTAGCAATCGTGCCTTCCCGGTTGGAACGGATGGCATTTTTCATCTTCATCGCTTCCAGCGTGCATAACTCCTGGCCGCGGGTAACCGTGTCGCCTGGATTAACCAGGATGGCTACGATCACACCCGGCAGCGGGGAGAGGACTTCCCGCCCGCCCGAGATATCCTCAGGGGGTTCCAGTGCACTTGAAACGGGCTCAGCTTCTGGCACCGAGATCACCGGTGCAGCCGTATCCGGAATTTCAGCACCTTCTGGCCAAACTTCAAACTGATCACCATGCACGGTCGCCAATACCGGTCGCGCATGGATATCCTCAATATCAACTGTGTAAGACTCGTTATCTACCACAACTTGGATTTTCATCAATTCAACCTCGTTTGTTGTACTGTTTTAGCTGATGTACCCGGTGCGTACTTTGCCAGGGACTCATCCGACCCATTTCCCCTTGAGCCATTCCTGGCAGCGTATGAACGCCCGCCTCCTTCAGCGCCAATGCCACGGCGACTGCAGCCGCAGCTGCCCGACGGCGGGTTTCGAATCCGGCCAGTTCGGTCATTCTCCCTGTATCTGCCGTCATCTTGGCTTTTGCTGTATCTGTCGGGGTCTCACTTTTGGTGGTCGCCCGAACCAGAACATTCATCATCCACCAGAAAAAGATGATGACAATAAATACCAACCCCATTCCGATCGCAGTGACAATCAAACCTTGTTGGATCACAATACTCATTGCGTAACCTCTCAGACCGGCATATTGCCATGCTTACGAGATGGATGATGTTCGGATTTAAACTGAATGGCCCGTAAGGCTTTGATGATCTTCGGACGGGTCTCGGCTGGTTCGATCACCTCGTCGATGTAGCCAGCATGAGCTGCCGCATAAGGCGTCAGGTACCGCTCGCGATATTCTGCCTCAAGCCGTGCTTTTTCCGCCGCAGGATCTTCCGCTTCCGACAGCTCTTTCCGATGAAGGATATTGGTCGCCCCCTCGGGACCCATCACTGCAATCTCAGCACTGGGCCAGGCGTAATTGATATCTGTGCCCAGGTACTTGCTGCTCATCACCACGTAGGCACCGCCATAGGCTTTACGCGTGACCACACTGATCTTGGGGACATTGGCCTCGGAATAGGCATATAACACCTTGGCACCATGGCGGATAATGCCGCGATGTTCCTGGCCAACACCCGGCAGGAAACCAGGTGAGTCAACAAATGTCACCAGGGGAATATTGAAGGCATCACAAAACCGGACCGTACGGCAGAGTTTGTCAGCTGCATCAATGTCGATCACCCCTGCCATTACGCTTGGCTCCTGAGCCAGGATCCCTACTGGCATCCCATCGAAACGGGCTAAGCCAACAATTGCATTGCGCGCGTAGCCGGCTTGCAGTTCCAGGAAGGAACCCTTATCCACCAATGTTTCGATGACCGTGTGCATACTGTAGGGCATGCCCGGGTCTTCCGGCACCAGCGCGTTGAGTGCATCAGCCATCCGCTCGGGAGAGTCGCCGCTGTTACGCACCGGCGCATTTTCGACATTATTGGCAGGCAGGTAACCCACCACGTAGCGTGCCAGGGCTAAGGCCGCTTCTTCATCCTTGGTGATCAGATGCGCCGTCCCGCTGACATTTAGATGCACCTGCGCACCACCCAGGGATTCGAAATCCGTTTCCTCACCGGTCACGGTCTTGATCACCTGGGGACCGGTCAGGAACATGAAGGACTGTTTTTCAACCATGATGATCAGGTCGGTCAGCGCTGGCGAATACGCCGCACCGCCGGCACAGGGCCCGAGGATCAAACTGATCTGCGGTACCACCCCTGAGTACTGGGCATTGCGCTTGAAGATTTCTGCGTAACCTCCCAGGCTCTTAACACCTTCCTGGATGCGTGCACCACCTGAATCAATCAGGCCAATGATCGGACTGCCGTTGGCAGCAGCCAGGTCCATCACCCGGCAGATCTTGTGACTGTGCATCTCTCCCAGGGCGCCCCCCATAACCGTGAAGTCCTGTGCATAGACAAAAACGGTGCGGCTCTCAATCGTGCCGTAACCAGTGACCACCCCGTCACCATAATTTGTGGCATCAGCCGGGGTCCCCTGTTGGGTCACAAAGGGTTCCAGTTCAGTAAAACTGCCCTTATCCAATAACAAATCAAGACGTTCCCGGGCGGTTAATTTCCCCTTGGCGTGTTGACGGTCAATCTTGTCTTGCCCGCCGCCCTCCAGTGCTTTGGCGCGCATCTGGCGCAGCACCTCAATACGTGGATCAACGTTTCCCATAAGCCTCCTCATCTGGTGAGTGATCGTCTCCTAATGACCTATTGTAACATCAATGGAGAATAGGAACTAGGCAAATAGGTACTAGGCGATTAGGAATTAGGAAGTTAGGTGAATGGTGAAAAGTGAATTGTGAATGGTTCAAGATGGACGCACACCCTGGATAAGATAAGATGTTATTCTAATGGGTCTAATCCAGAATAACACACTGCTCGTACCAACTTTTAGTTGAGATGAACAATAACAGAAACCAACTAATATCAGTTTTGGTCTCTAATTCCCACTACCTACTACCTACTACCTACTACCTAATACCTGATCACCCAATCGCCTAATTCCTATTCACATTTCACAATTCACTATTCACGAATCACAATTCACTATTCTACATATGCAAAAAACACCTGGTGTCCGAAAGCCATGAACGCAATCCGATCGACCCCAATGGTGAAGGCTGTTGCCGTCGGTGAGATGACTTCATAATTTCCAAAATCCGAGCGCAGCCGGCGATTAAGCCTGAAGCGGAGGGAGTATCTGAAAATGTCAGCATTATCGCCATCCAGGATGTTCACCGCCGGTTCCGGGGGTGCCGTATACAGCAGCGAAACAAACGTTGATTCAGGCATCTCTACGGGTTGGTCTTCACGGTTTGGACGTCCATCCACAAACCTGACCGGGT
>SLIC01000162.1 GCA_007135845.1 Candidatus Brevefilum sp. | reverse complement strand
TGCTTAATAATATATTCAAGTAATTGACATTATAATTGGATTTAAATATAATATTTTTGCGCTGCACACTACCCAATATTTGCATGGTATTGGGACAAAATATAACACTGTTTTTATTGACAGCGAAGAGTGTGAAGCATTCTGACAGAGCCAGGTCGCGAAACGCTTCCTGTGAAGTGCTCCATGAGACATACAGGCAAGCTGATTGAGCCTGCCTGGATTTGTTAAAAAGTATTAAGAAAACGACCGGAAAGACTGTAATAGGTATAATTATTAAAATCGTTCCGTGTATTGAACGGAGGCTAGCGCGTGTCACCTGCTGCATTTGCAATACTTTTATTAACGATTAGTTTTTTGCTGACATCGATCATTGTTTTAATTGCCAGACGGTTGATTGTGATCATCACCGCCATTGGTTTAGGCAGCGTCTTTTTATCGATTATCTTTTTTATTTTTGGTGCTCCGTTTGCGGGAGCGTTTGAGCTCAGTGTTGGTGCTGGTTTGATCAGTGTATTGTTCATCATAGCCACCAGCATTGCCGATAGTGCTGTGGATGAGGTTGATTAAAGATGCGTAAGAACACCATCTACTCGATTCTTGCAATTATCATTTTGTTATCAATTGGTTGGATCCTCTTTCGGGTGATAAATAGTGATGTCATTTATCACGTAGAACAAGAAGGATTTCGTGCCTGGCTTTGGGAAAAACGAGGTTTAGACCTGGTTGTCCAGGTGGTTTTGGTTTTCTCAGGTGCTTTGGGGATCACGGCGATCTTACCGGTGGAGGATGAAGATGCTTGAGGTTGACCTCCCCCTGTGGTTGAAGGAGTTTATCCATGTTAGTGTTTTGGTTGTTTTTATCACCGGTCTGCTGTGCTTTTTTCTCCGCAGGAGTTATATTCGGCAGTTGGTCGGCTTGAAACTGATGCTGCAAAGCGTCAGCTTGGGTTTGATCTTTTCCGGATGGGAAAAGCAAGACATGTTTTTAGCTCAGTCAATGATTATCTCTGCATTGGTGATTGAGGCTGTGGTGATCGGTTTAGCGCTGACCATGATCATTCAAATCACGAAACACAAACAAAAAGATCAAGAGCTTAGCATACAACCTGCTATAGATATCGAAGAAGGGTAGCCTTTTATTCCAGGTGCACGATGTTTGATATATCTTTAATTACAATGATCCTGGTCTTAATCATCCCGATCGTGGTGATGATCGTCAGTCTTGTCAGGCAGGATATTGATCAGAAACGGCTCTGCTTAGCTGGGATTGCAATGGTAATGGCAGGGTTGTTCGTATTGGGATTCGTGGGTGAGGTCGATATCAATACACCATTGACCTTCTTAGCTGAACCAATCACCTTCAGCATTACCCATACAGCCATCCTCCTGTACCTGGTTGTCCTGGTGGTTTTGGGGAGTATGGTTTTGTGGGATGCAAAAGATGATCAAACAGAGATGACATCTTACCAATGGTCGCTTGTTCATTTATCTCTTTCGTTTGGTTTTATTTCATTTATCAGCGGTCAATTCATGATCCGATACATTGCTCTGGATATTGTGGGTTTGCTGGCAGCATTGGCTGTTTTGAGCACATTTAAAACCAAGTCGGGATTAAAAGACTTTATCATCATTTTCCAGATTCTGAGATTGGCCGACTTAAGCCTCCTGGCTGCCATTTTGCTTTCCAATCACCTCACCGGAACATTGGATATCACCCAATTGGTCACGGGTGCCGCGGAAATGCGACCCGATGCACGCATGTGGGTTTTTCTTGGTTTCTTGCTGGCGCTGTTGATTAAATTAGCCATTTGGCCGTTTGGAGTTTGGCTTGAGCGGGCGTGTCAATCGGCACCACGCATCACTTTTTGGATTTCTGGGCTGTTAATGCCTGCCCTTGGTTTTTATTTACTCTACCGAATCACACCCATCATCAACTCTGCCCTGATATTCCAGAATATTGCTTTCTATACGGCCCTTGTCCTGGCAGTGCTGACCATCATGTTAACCTCTTTGCAGGAGATCAAATTCGACAGGTTTGTCCATATGGGCAGCATCATGGGCTGTTTCTTGGTTGCCGCTGTTGCCTTCGGCGGTGGGCGGTTCTTACTGTATTACATGGTCGGTTTGATCTTGCATCGCTGGTTGATGCTCCTTGATGAACAATCTAAGTCACCTTTTCTCACAGGCTTAACAACTTTCTTTCCCGTGATCCTGAATGTTGCTTTTATCGCGATCAATATCGATTTCTTTCCGATTGCCTTTTCAATTGGTTGGTTGGGTTTAACAGCACTCGATTTCACCTGGGACCTCGTATTACAGCGTCAGCCGGTGTTGTTCAAAGCCCTTCAGAGAATTGGCGCTGAGGTTGACCTTAAAAATGGGCAAAGAGAAGGCTTTTTGGTCAAATTCGCCGGTGTGATAAACCGAACGCTTGAATCTGGAATCCTGACGGATAGCATTGTTCAGTTAAGTGAGATACTAGGTCGGGTGGCTGACTGGGTATATGAAAATGTGGAACTCGGTTTGGAAAAACTATTTACAGGAATTGGTAATAAAATCCTGGCGATTTCTGAAGGCACCTTAGAAAAGGTTGAAGTGGAGGGCTCAAAAAAGACTGGCAGTTTGATAAACAACGCACTCGATTCCTTACGTACTTATGAACAGCATTTTGAGCGAAAACCCCTACGGTGGGACCTGGCCTGGATCCCATTTTTGTTGGTGGTGATATTAATTATGTTGTTTGTGTTATAGAGAGGATAATGTGATGAGACCCTATGAAATCATATTATCGGGTATTACACTTTTGCCCATGGTTGGCGTGATTGCATTATTGCTCTGGAAAAACGCCACCAAAACACAGGCAGCTATTGTTGGCATCGTTAGTGAAAGTTTTGCCCTGGTGATACCGATCGTGTTATTGACCGCACTTCGCAGGGAAGGTGTCATCCACTTTTCATTACCCTGGATCCCCGATTTAAACATCTCCTTTAGCCTGGCTTTAAGCTGGCTTTCGATCACCTTCTTAATTACCGAGGTTGTGGTCACACTTACAGCGATGATCTATTCACTCGGTGAGAAGACGGGTGATAAGAACAGTAATTATTATTATGCCTTGTTATTGCTCTTCAGCCTGGGGATGTCGGGTACGACCCTTTCTGATGACGTCTTTCTATTCTACATCTTTTGGGAATTGATGTTATTGGCATCGGTTCTGCTGATTGTGGGATGGGGGAGTGGTGAAAAGCGCTTCAGGGTTTCCCTTAAGTACTTTATCATCACGCATGTCGGGTCGCTGATGGTATTGGTTTGCCTGATCTTCCTCTATGTTAGTTTTGGGACTGCCAGCCTGTCTGAGTTGATCCTGCAAGCGGGAACACTTCCTTTGAACATGCAG
The DNA here is from genome assembly GCA_007135845.1 of Candidatus Brevefilum sp. The sequence continues at coordinate 2,981 of SLIC01000162.1, read as the reverse complement.
GTCTTTATGACGATCTTCTTCATGATTGGTTTCAGTGTCAAGATGGCCATCTTCCCAATGCATATCTGGCTGCCAGATGCCCATACCGTTGCACCCATGCCAGTGACCATCATCCTGGCTGCGGCGATGCTTTCGATGGGTGCCTTTGGTGTTATGCGTTTTCCCTACTCGCTATTCCCAATTGAGACGCTACAGCCCTTTGCGATCTGGTTGATGATTGCCGGGTTAGTTTCGGAGGTCTATGGGGCATTAATGGCACTGGCAGAAAGGGAGATCAAGCGAATTATCGCCTACAGCTCAGTCAGCCAGATGGGGTACATCTTGTTTGGGCTGGGAACCCTGACCTTACGCGGCATGCAGGGTGCAATCATGCATGTTGTCTACCATGCCATTGTTAAAGGGCTTTTGTTCATGGTTGTTGGCATCATCCTTGAGGTGACTCGGAGACAAAACATTGACGAAGTGGGTGGGCTGGGCAACCGGCTGCCCATACTCACGGCATGTGCAGCTATTGGCGTATTGGGCATCTCGGGGATGCCACCGTTGGGTATCTTTAACAGCGAGTGGCTGATATTTTCGGGAGGATTTGATTCGGGTGTCTCGATTGTGCTGACGGTACTGACCCTGATTGGATCGTTGCTGACCCTCGTATATGCCTTGCGGTTCTTTGGAAAGATTTTCTTTGGTACAAAAAAGCCTGACAGCCTGCCGGAGAAGTCTCCCCGTTCGCTGCTGGTACCCACCATTGTAGTGACCGTCTTCCTGGTAATCGAAGGATTACTGCCAGGACCTTTGTTAGCTTGGGCTACCAGCGGCTTAGCCGAAATATTTGGTGGATTATTCTTATGACCGGATCATTTGAAATCGTATTACCAATTTTTATCCTGATTGTTGGTGCCTTTGTGGTTTACCTGCTGGGCCGGATGTTCCAGTTGAGCAACCGGCTGATGGCGGTCATCACCATCATAATCCTGCTGGTCACACTGGGCATATTGCTGATGCAATACCTGAATCTTCCCAATATCATCCAACAGCCTGAGGTGTTTTTTGGTATTTCTGACCCGGGAGGTATTCTGTATCGTCCCAGCGCAGTTGGGGTTTTTATCTTGCTGATTGGGGTGGTGATTGGCATCCTGATCACGTTGTTCTCAGGGGAATACCTCGCTCGAGACCCCCGATACCTGGTATATTACCCACTGGTTTTACTGACCTTTGCCGGGTTGCTGGGTATGTTCACCTCCAACAACCTGTTTAATCTGTTCTTATTAACCGAGCTAACGACGATCACGGCCAGTGCCCTGGTTGCCTTCAGGTTTAAACAACAAGCCTCCATCCGGGCTGGGTTTAAATACCTGATCATGAGCAGCTTGGGAACGATGACAATGATGCTGGGAATCTACTTTGTTTATCGCAGCACCGGGAGCATGCACTTAATCGTACCCGTGGAAACACCAGATGAATTTGTCCGCATTGGGGCAGCTTGTTTTTTGCTGGGCTTTAGTTTGAAAGCCGGGGTTGTGCCTTTGCACACCTGGGTGCCGGATGTGTACGGAAATGCACCAGCCGCGATCAGCGGTCTGCTGGCAGGGATCATGTCCAAAAGCATGTTATTTATCATGCCTGTGGTCTGCTTGCGGTTGGGCATCAGCCAGGCGGAATTAGGGGCTTATTTAATGGTCTTCGCCTGTTTTAACATGCTGCTTGGATCCGTCCGCATGCTGCGCCAGGAATCGCTCAAGCATTTTCTCTCGTATTCATCCATTGCCCAAACGGGTTACTTGATGTTTGCGCTGGGGATGGGTTTTTATTACCAGATGGACCAGGTTTTTGGTGTAGGGCTGTTTCTTTTCATGGTCATTGCTGTGATGAAATGCCTGGCATTTCTTGCTGCGGGAATCTACCGGTTTTATGCCGGCACGCAGAATATTGAACGGCTGCGCGGTGTTGGCAAGCACATGCCAGTGATCGCACATACCTTAAGTATTGCCCTGGCAGGATTGGCTGGGATTCCTTTATTGGCAGGTTTTACCGGCAAATGGCTGGTTTTTTCAGCCGCCCTACTTACGGCAGATGTGTTGGCTGCGGTCTGCCTGGTTGTGTTTATTATCAGCTCAGTGATAAGCTTGGGCGGTTACCTGCCGATGATCATCAAACAATACCAGCCGCCTGAAGATCCTGACAGGTTATTTCAGGGCAAGACCAAGCCGGTATTGGTTTCAAAATGGATGCTGGTGCCCGTCGAAATTATGGCTGTGCTGACAGTTGTGATTGGCATCTACCCCAGCCCCTGGGTTAACCTGGTCAGCCAGGTGATGCAATGGATGATGGTGACACTATGACAAGTATCCTTCTCAGCCCACCAATTGCGTTTATTATCTTTTTATTGATTTTGTTCTTTGTGTACAGCTTTCTCCAAAGGCATGCTGCCAAGGGTTTGGATCATCCCGATAAGCATTTGCCTTACTCTGGCGGTCAGCGCCTCCCACCGACGGAAGTGCGGCTGTCTTATGAAACATTTTTCAGGCTTGGGCTTCTATTCGGCATTGCCCACGTGGCAGTATTGGTTTTGGCAACCCTGCCGTTAAATTGGGGATTTCACAGGATTGGATTGCTGTACCTGTTGGGTGTTTCGATTAGTGCGCTTGTTTTGGCGCATACGAAACCAGGAAAGTAAAGGAGTTAGCGACTTTGAAGATTGCAAATTTGATTGAAAAGACCTATCAATGGGCTCAAAAACGATCACTCTGGGTGCTGCATTATAATACGGGCGGCTGTAACGGTTGTGATATTGAAATCCTGGACCTGCTGACCCCCCGCTACGATATTGAAAGGTTGGGTATTATTGTCAAAGCATCTCCCCGTCATGCGGATGTCTTGCTGGTTACTGGGCCGGTGACGCTGCAAGCACAGGCAGGCTTATGGCAAATTTACGCACAAATGCCCTCACCAAAGTGGGTGGTTGCTGTAGGGAGCTGCAGTAC
>SLIC01000173.1 GCA_007135845.1 Candidatus Brevefilum sp. | reverse complement strand
GTGCTGAGCACCTCTGTTCCTGGCATGAGGGGACGGAACACCACACCTAATAGCAGGATGGCTAACCCATACTTGGTAAAAGGTTTGATCAACCAGTTGATCACCAGGGAAATGATCACCGGTTTGGGTGATTTGGTGACGTTGATCACCTGGTTAAAATCAATCTTGACCATGATCGGGTATAGCATAAAGAACATACAGATGGCAATCGGGATCGACACCCCGTAAACCTGCATCGCATCTAACTGCACCGCAATACCGGGGGCAACGCGACCTAATGCAATCCCAGCAGCAATGCATAAAAATATCCATAAAGTCAGGTATTTTTCAAATATCGATAAACTTTTTTCTTTTTCCATTGTTAATAATGATCCTTTCATGATAAGTTTTCATGAGTGAGTAAAAAGATAATCTGGCTTGGATAATCTAAAAAACTTTTCTGGTTAACCTCCAACATTAGTTTTCCTCATCGACAAGTGCTTCAATTTTTTTGCGAATTAACGGAAGAGAGATCTTGCCTCCGCTGCTGACGACCTCTTGATTAACCATGACGAGGGGCAGCTGGCCTCCATCAGGTATTGGTGGAGACCCTGGATCAAAAAAATCATAATAACGGGTGGTGACCCTGCTGCCATATCTCAACTTCAGCTGGCCGTCTGCCCAGGTTGCCACATCCCGCCACAGGTCCTTGACACCTTCTTTACAGGCCACCGGGGCACCGATGATGGTCACATCAACTGGATTCTTCACCATAAATCTGCTTTCCCAATTCTGTCAGCATATCTAACCCTTTAATCTCATGAGGTAAGAGAGGGATTTGTGCCACAGGCAGCTGGAATCGTTCAACCATCTCTGCCAGGTACTTCTCCTGCATCTTTCGACGGGCACGAGAAAAATCGGTGATCGCCTGTTCCGATGGAATGACCATATTGGCAATTACCAGGTTGGGTGCGATCCCCACCGTACTTAAATCTTCAACAGCTCGAAAGGCTTCAAGAATCGGCGTTGCTTCGGGGTACATTACAAAAGCAAAGGTGCTCTGTTCGGGATCGCGCATGCGATCGATCACTTTGTTAAAGCGCTGCTTGGTGATATCATCAGCCGCATTGCCATCAACCGAACCAAAAACCTTTACATCGATTTGTTTGCTCCAATCCATCGGCAGCTCAAGCATACGCATCGTATGACCGGTCGGTGCTGTATCAAACACCACCATCTCCCACATATCCAGTGAAGCATATTCGATGAACTTATCAAAGGCAGCGATTTCCTCTGTGCAGGGTGAATTAAGCTCCTCTTCCATCATCGCAATCGCTTCGGGTGGGCGGCCACGTTCCCGGGCATCATCCAAAATGCGAGTTTTATATTTTTCGGCTGCTGCCTTTGGATCGATATTAACTGCCCACAGGTTTGGTTGTCCTTCGATGGGTTGGATTTCATCCCCCACCGGGCTGTCCAGTACATCTCCCAGGTGTGCTGCTGGGTCCGTGGTCAACAACAGGGTCTTATGCCCCTGCCGAGCCAGCCAGACAGCTGTTACACAAGAAGCAACCGTCTTTCCGACGCCGCCCTTACCAGCAAAGAACACCGCACGCTGCCGTCCATTCGGCTGGAGGCGTGTTCGCGCACCATCAAGCGATGGTAAGCGTGGTTCAGGTTGCGATTCCAACCCTTCCAAAGGGAATGTTTCCAGCGGGGATTGACCATCAAAGAAAATCTTCCCAACTTGTCGCAGCCTACCAATGCCTTTTATTTCACCAGCTAAGAGCGGCATAAAGGTGGTGGGATAGGGAATTTGATCCTCAATTTGTTTTAAATAGGTTTTTTGCATTCGCGATCGGGCGGCAAACAGTTCGTTTTCAATCACCTGGGGCGGGATAATGCTGTTGACAATCAAAGCATAATTCTCAATCTCCAATTTGCTTAATTCGCCAATTGCCCGTCTCGTTTCATTGATTGAAATCGCTTCCGGGTGCAGCACAAACACAAACCGGGTTTGCTCATCGTTACGCATGACGGCCAATGCCCGTTCATACTTATGTTTGGAATCCTGGATGGCTGCAGCCGGGCCGATGCACGTCTGACCGCTGCCGGCACTCGCCTCATCAATCGAATGGCTCCATTCTGCCGGCAGCTCAAGGAGTCGAATCGTGTGACCGGTGGGGGCCGTGTCGAAGATCACGACATCAAACGCAGCCCAATCTGCGGAAGTGTGATCTAAAAAATCAGTGAAACGATCAAAGGCTGCCACCTCTGATGTGCAGGGGCCGCTCATTTGCTCTTCCATGACCTGTACCATCTCATCGGGGAAAACTGCCCGGATCGGTGCCATGGCCCGGTCAATATATTCCTGGGTGGCTTTGTCCGAGTCAATTTCCATGGCCCATAAATTTTTCAAACCTTCAATCGGGGTGATTTGATGTCCAATCTTTTGCTCAAAGACATCAGCCAGGTTGGATGCCGGGTCCGTCGTCACAATCAGGGTCTTCTTGCCTTCTTCAGCCATGCGCAGTGCGTACACACAGGCCATGGAGGTTTTACCCACACCCCCTTTTCCTGAGAAGAATAAATAGGATGGCTTTTTGTAGAAGTCTGTCATCAAATACTAATCCTTCTTGATACTAGCTTGAATTTCTTCTAACTTCGGATAATATCCGACAGCGAGGATTTCTCCCCGTACCACGGTGATCGGCAAAGCCGCCATTTGCTTTTCGCGAATCAAACCCATCACCTGCAGGTTTTCAGAGAATTTTCCCGGATGGGTCGTCATCTGATAGCGTTCAACCCGCAAACCCTTGTTCTTCAGGTGTTGAACCATCTCGCTAACATCCAACAACTCTTGATCAATGGTTGGGCCACATATTCCTGTCGGACAGCACATAGGGGGATCAAAGATTTCAATATCCTGTTCATGAGAAATCATGGTAATTTTATTGCCGATATTGGCAGGGTGTTTGTGTAACATGTTTGTTTCAACCTCCATTGAAGTATTAGGGTAAAAAAAATTTAACTATCCAACCTTAAGTAATGGTTCTTTTTCAAAACGGGGGCCGCATGTGAGCTGACGCGGTTGAACCCGGCTGGGATCAAAAAAATTATTTAATAATGTTTTGATTTCTTCCAGTTTGCTGGTGTTGATTGAGTAATAGATCCAGCGAGCATCATGAGGGGCACGCTCAGTTTCAATTATTCCCGCATCACGCAATACGGAAAGGTGATGAGAGATCAAATTAGGGGCGATATCCAACTCACTTCCCAGTTCACAATTACATTGCACCCCTTGGAAGATGCTTTCTAAAATCCGCAGACGATTTGGCTCACTGATGATCTTGAGCAAGTTTGACAGTTCACTCAGATTTTCAACTTTGTTTATTTGTTTTTCCATTGGCCTCAACAACCTTCAGGTAAGTGTTATTAAATGCCTTCTACCTTATTAGTTCAATCAACATTGAATTATACCGATCAACAGGTTGATGTCAAGGGCAACTTATTATTTTCAAACGATTACATACCCAAACACCAGAATCACCCTGTTCATGACAAACATCCTATTGACAAGAGCTATTCAAAAAGATAGTATCTGCTTGGAGAGGACTGTAAAAGAAACTGCTTTTCGATTAGAATAACTCTCGATGTATGGCAGTGCTGGTTCTAATCAGACCAGTCAACGAGGCACGCATGGCTAGGAGTATATTTGTATGACGGTTAAGAAACTTGGGTTTTATGTAATCATGGCACTGGTGATTGCCCTGGCAGCAATCATCCCCACACAAGCAAATAGGGTTTACGCACAGAACCCAGAGGTAACCATTTATTACTTTTGGGGTGATGGATGCCCTGTTTGTAACATCGCCACACCCCAGCTGCAAGCCATCGCCGATGAAGACCCCCGTGTTAACATTGAAATTTATGAAGTTTGGTTCAACGCGGAAGCACAGCAGATCTTTGTCGAGATGGCTGCCGACCTCGGCTTCCAACCGCGCTATGTCCCTACAACAATTATTGGTGATCGCTATTGGGAGGGGTTCACGGAAGACATCCAGGCAGATATCGAAGCACATATTGATAGGCTGCTCGGGCCAGCGGAAGAACCAACCGAAGAAGATCCAGCCCGTCGTGAAATCATCAACCTGCCGCTGATCGGTACGGTTGATTTATCCGGTCAATCCCTGCTGGTCAGTACCCTGATCATCTCCTTTGTGGATGGGTTCAATCCCTGTTCATTGTGGGTGCTCTCGGTCTTACTGTCCATCACATTACAAACCCGATCTCGCAAAAAAGTCCTGATTGTGGGATTTTCATTTCTGCTGACCACGGCACTCCTTTACGGTCTGTTCATCGCTGGTGTGTTCAGCGTGCTGCGCATCATCAGCTTCCTGGGCTGGATCCAGGTAGTCGTAGCACTGATCGCCCTCGCCTTTGCACTGGTCAACATCAAGGATTATTTCTGGTTCAAAGAAGGTATATCCTTCTCCATCAGTGACAAGAAAAAACCCGGCATTTATCAACGAATGCGGGGTATTCTGCGGGAAAGTGACTCGGTTTGGAAGTTAGTCATCGCCACCGTCGTTTTTGCGGCCGGGATCGCACTGGTTGAGCTCGCCTGCACCGCCGGTTTCCCGGTGATCTGGTCCAATATCTTGGCCAGTCAGCAGGTGACAACCACCACCTTTGTACTGCTCCTGCTGGTTTACATGCTCGTTTACCTGTTGGATGAGGTGGGGATCTTCCTCGTAGCGGTCTTTACACTACGTTCCACCAAACTCGAAGAGAAGCACGGACGTGTCTTGAAATTGATCGGCGGTGTGCTTATGCTCACCCTGGCATTGGTGATGATCATCAATCCTAACGTGATGAACGATATCACCGGTACGCTGATCATCTTTGCGGTCGCCATTGGGGCAACCGCCTTGATTCTACTGGTACACCGGGTGATTTTGCCCAAGTTCAACATTAGAATCGGGACAGAGTACTAAAAATAGGTTTGGCAAGTTAATTAATCAGGCCTGTCCCCCAAAAAAGTCTCGACTAGCGGTCCGGTTCTGCTGGGATGTTCCCTTCATCACCATAAGGAATTCCTGCAGCCAACAATGCCCCAAATAACCGATCCAATTGATCCAGGGTCAGGTCAGGCTCTGGCATAACAGCCAGGATCTCATCATAGGTGAGGTAACCCTGTTCTCTTCCAATTTGGAATAACCGCGCCAGGGGCGAAATATGATTTGTTGGGTTTGCTGGCTGTTGACTCATTTTCAGATCTGTTCTACCGCTTTCCTTTTTGGGATAATCGTAATCTTATACCCTGAGCAAGACATCTTACGCAAAGCACCTTAAAGATAATATCTTTTCGAAAAAACATCAAGAGACTAAAATCCTATTCCACTATGAAGGTCTTCTAAACCAAAGAAAATTTGACAGCAATTTACCCCGGTTGCGTTATAATTTCTCCTGAAATTAAGTGCCGAAATCATATTAAAGGGCAGTACAATATGAACACACACCCTGAAAAAGTCAGGCCAGATTTACCTGAACGAGAACGCAACTACCAGGCCCATGTGCATTTTGCCCTGGGCGGCATTATCCAGGGCTTGATGCTGGCCGCCTTGGCTGGCGAATTAGCCACTGCCCTCAGGGACATTAGCTATCCTTCGACGATCTGGATCCTGGTCACCGCGCTGCAAAGCCTGTTGTTGTGCATCCTGTTCTGGTATCGTTTTATGGATAACTTCATTTTCGGTTTCAGGGTCATCAACCTGTCTGCCAAAACCCATTTCTTATTTGCCTCGCATCACCTGGTGTTGGGCTTATTGCAATTTTTAGCCATCAGGTTTTTGTACGACAGCCGCCTGTGGTTAACGTTTTATGCCCTGTTGATTCTGACCACCCAGGGATTTTCCTTGTTTTCATCGCACTTGAGGATCATCGACCAGGAAGGAGCCGAGGCGGCTCTAACATATGAACCTGATACCAGATTGATGCTGGTCTCTATCTGCCTGATGCTGATTTCCCTGGTTGGCTGGTACCTTTTCCCGGGGATAGCCACAAACCTCTACCGGGCAGCTGCGCTCACGCTATCCGGGCTGGGCATCATCGCCTTTATCATCTATTCAATCAAAGTCTTTGAGCATCACCTGGACTGGTGCAAGGGGCAGCCAGGTTAAGCCGTTTTGAAGCGCTTCGCTAACTGCCAGGCTTCTGTGCCGTACCACAAATAAGCCACCAAGAACATCACCCGCTGCACCAGGCCGGTGATATCCGGAAAACTGATCATCAACAGGGGAATGAAAATGGCAGAGGCCAGGGCAGACAGGTCCAACACACGCAGTTTGCGATCCTCCTTGGCGCGCTGCAAAAAGCGGAAGAACACCCCCAATGAAAAGGCAAAACCCATCAAGGTTGCGGT
>SLIC01000255.1 GCA_007135845.1 Candidatus Brevefilum sp. | reverse complement strand
CGTCTTTGCATGCCTGACATGGGCAATCACAGCCAGGTTGATGGCTTCCTCATCAAATTCCTTGGCGCTGGCTGAGCGCCCAACGCGACCGCTGTATTTCTCACAGGCGTGTTCGGCAATGGTTTTTTCGCTGCCAGGTGGGCAGTTTGGGTAAATCTCTCGGATTCGTTCGGAGAATTGGGCAATGTAGGCCTGATCCAGCAATTCACGGCATTCCGCTTCCCGTTCGCGGCGTCTGGCGCGCACATCGGCGTCGGCCAGGCATTCCTCTTCGGCTCTCTCCAAGGCAGCTTCTTCGATGAGCTGCCCCTGGCGTTCGTAGCGTTTACGGGCTCTGCTCCACTTAAGGACGATAGCCCGGAGGGTTGAGTATTTGGCAGAGCGCCTGGTCAGGGCGGCACCCCCAGAGGGAAGAAAAACAAGGTGGTCCAGGTCAGCACAGCTCAGGCAAATTGCGCCTTTGTCTTTGTCAAGCATGATCCAGGCATGACGACCCAGGTCTTGACCGCATTCACTACAAGTAGCTTCACCTGAGGCAATAAAAACTTTGAAATCCATTCTGGCACCTCGCCTGAACTAATTTGAAATACCCTGTCACTTGATTTTACATCTAACTCGCCGTGCTGTGTTCCTTTTTTGTATACCCATCGGTTCTTATGGGTTGGGGTTTATTCTGGATTTTTCTCTGGATCAATTTTCTGATCTCATCGACAATAAAGATGGTGCTGGCTACCACGAAAACCCTTCCCCAATCACCTGGTGTGAGGGGTGCCGTGCCAAGCAAGTTTTGCATCAGGGGTACGTGAACAGCTAAGAACTGAAGAACGATGGATGTAAAGATGGCAATGATCAGATAGGGGTTAGAGAAAAAGGGCATCGAGAAGAATGACTGGGTGCGAGAGCGACAATTAAAGGCATTGAACACCTGGAACATTGCCATTGTTGTGAAGACGATGGTTTGACGGTAAGCACGAACGTTGTTTGCGGATAAATGATACATCAACAAGGTGCCAGCAGCCATGACCAGGGCAACAATAACAATGTTGAAAAGAATTTCTTTGTTAATGATGCGTGCATTTTTAGCACGCGGCGGTTTATCCATCAACTCTCTTTCTTTTGGTTCCATGGCCAGGGTGACATCCAGGATTCCATCCGTAACCAGGTTGACCCACAATATTTGCACAGGGGAGATGATCAATCCCTGCCCCGCAAACAAAATCAAAGATGTCAGCAGGGTAAGATCTTCGCCAACATTGGTCGAGAGCAAGAATTTAATAACTTTACGGACATTTGTGAAGATGTACCGCCCTTCTTCGACAGCATTGACGATGCTGGCGAAGTTATCATCCGTCAGGATCATCTCGGCAGTCTCTTTGGTCACATCTGTACCGGAGATCCCCATTGCTACGCCGATTTCTGCAGCTTGCAAGGCTGGTGCGTCATTAACTCCGTCGCCTGTCATGGCGACCACATAACCATGGCGTTGTAAGCTGCCAACCAGGCGATGCTTATGTTCTGGTGCAACCCTGGCAAAGACAGATGTTTCTTCCAGGATCGAATCCAATCCCTCCTCATCCAGCTTGTCCATTTCAGCGCCGGTGACGACTCTGCCGCGCTCGGAGAGGAGTCCAATCTCCTCAGCGATGGCGCGCGCTGTGACTTGATGGTCGCCCGTTGCCATGATCACCCGTACCCCTGCTTTCTTACAGCGTTCGACCGCTTCAAAGACTTCAGGGCGAGGGGGGTCCATCATGCCTGTTAGCCCGACGAAAACGAGTTCTGGGTCCTGAGCCTTTTCGAGTTTCTCTTTCATCGCCTCGATTTCTGTTTCAGGAATGATCTTGTAAGCCAATCCCAGAACACGTAAAGCCTTCTCAGCCATTTGATGATTCATGTCATTGATCGCATTGCGTTTCTCAGGGGTAAGTTCTTGAACCACTCCATTGAGTTTGATGTATTTACATTGTGAGAGGATGATCTCTGGGGCACCTTTAACAAAAGTGTTGACTGTGTTGGTGTCTTCCCGGTTGAAGGTAACCATGAATTTGCTGTTGGAATTGAAGGGAATTTCGTCTATTCGTTCAAATTGTTTTTCCAGGGTTTCCTTGAAACAATCCGCTTTTGTGGCTGCTACAATCAGCGCTGCCTCCGTGGGATCGCCGCGAATTTCCCACTTATCTGAGCCGTCCATTTGGAATAAACGTGAATTATTGCAAAGCGACCCAATGGTTAGAGCTATGATCAAGTCAGAATCTGCACAAGGGTCCACGGGTTCGTTGTCGATCAGAAATTCTCCGTGGGGACGGAAATCCGTGCCTGTAACGCGGAAATCTTTGCCCCCGGTATGAATTTCCTGAACGGTCATTTTATTTGTGGTGAGGGTACCGGTCTTATCAGAACAAATCACACTGGCGACACCCAGGGTGTCAACAGCGGGGAGACGACGGATAATGGCATTACGTTTCGCCATGTGGCTGACACCGAGTGCCAGGGTGATGCTCATCACAGCAGGGAGGCCTTCGGGAATGCTGGAAACGGCAGAAGCAAGGGCAAACATGAAGATTTCTTGAAAGCCCAGGGCAGTGATTAACCCAATAATAACAGTAAGGACCGCCACGCTAAATGCGAGCAAACCCAAATTCTTTCCCAATACCTCGGTTTGGATCCTCAGGGGAGAAACAGCTTTCTCTGTGTCCCGGATCAAGGTGGCGATTTCGCCCATTTCAGTGTTTGTCCCGGTGGCATAAACCATGGCCCTGGCACGTCCGCGGGTGATTACGGTACCGCTATAAACCAAGTTTTTTCGATCAGCTACAGCTTGTTCTCCGAGGACAGGTTCTATCGTTTTTCCAACGCTAAAGCTTTCCCCGGTGAGCATGGCTTCATCTACCTCGAGATTGAAGGCTTCCAGCAGACGACAGTCTGCGGGGACTTTACTGCCTTCATTAAGCAAAATGACGTCACCAGGCACCAGGACGGATGTGGGCACCCGCATTTCGATAAAGTCCTGTTTTCCTTCAGGTCTACGAATGACTTCAGCTTCTGGAGCAGCTGCGGACATTAAGGCTTCTAATGCTTCTTCAGCGCGATATTCCTGGGTAAAGCCGATCAGTGAATTTACGATGATGATGACTCCGATAACAATGGCGTCAAAATAATGGGCTGAGACCAGCGAGATCCCCGCTGCAATCAGGAGGATGTAAACCAGAGGATTTTTAATTTGAGCCAGAAGAATTTCAAGTTTGCTAATCCCCTTCCCTTTATCAATTTCATTGGGACCGTATTCTGCAAGCCTGCTTTCAGCTTCTGTCACGGATAAACCTTCATAAGAAGCATTCAGGGTGGAATAGGTCTCCTGAATGGTTAGATTATGCCAATGTTCGTTTTCCTTCATGTTTTCCTCACAATAAAATATTACAAATTTGATAGAATTTCGTCTATAAGTTTACCGCTTTTTGTGTGTCATCGCGTGTCTATATGTTAACAGTTTGTAAAATTTGTTAATAATTGTCAGCCTGTACTTTTGTTGCGACATTGCTTCCCAAGCCGGATGTGAATAGCGGCTATATTACCTTTCAGATAGATCCCAGCGTAAGTTGGTCCCTTGCATGCCAGGTAAAGAAACTGGCTCTGTATTGGTGATACCTAACCATAACATCGAACCAGCTTTAAAATCACCAGTTTCCTCTGACAGGACAATTACGACGCCATCTCCATCTGGGGACCACAGAGCTGATGCCAAATTGTAGCCATCATTCCTTAGATTCCGCCTATAGTTTCCATCCAGATCGAGGCTGATCAGCTTGAAGGTGTCTGGGATTTGGGTTCCATCATTGGTTGTTCCCATAAACACCAATACCTTGTCCTCCGTCGTGATGAATGGATAAGCGTAATGATAAGACCAGCGAGCGGGTTCATATTCTGCGATCAGTGTGCATTGCATGTTCGCTAATTTGCAGATCTGTAAGGCTTGTGGAGACCCATATGCAGCATTTGCCAGCAATAGCAGGGTTGATTCAGGATTCCAGGCAAAGGTCGTCAAATAGCTTTCGGAAAGGTCATACAGGTAATTGTCTGGTGTGAGTATACCGATTCTGAGCTGTTGTAAGCTTTCGGTGGGGTAGGTGTATTGACTGACCAGGAAGTATTGACCATCTGGTGACCAGGAAAGCAGATTGGCTAAAAGATTTTGCTCATGAAGGTTGTTTGGATAAAGATAGATTGGCTCAACCTGGTTTATTTCTAAGTTGTAAACTTGCAGTCCATTCTTTATATAGGCTATTTTTTGGCCGTCTGCTGACCAGTAAGGTGAGCGTAAGGATTGAGTAATGTGATCCATTTCGTTCAGACGGGCAAGCTCATCAAGGTTTGATGGCAATGCCATTCCTGACAGCAGAACCTTTCGGTGACCACCGTATGGATCTGAAATCACCAGGTTGTTACCGCTGATGTAAGCCAGACTCCCATCCAGTGGGGAAATGTCAAAGGCTTCAACCTCTACATTTTCAAATGTGACTTGGATTATGGTCTGGGCGTTTGGATCAAGCCGCCAAATTTGGCCATCCTGGAGGTAATAGAGGGGTGCTGGTAAAGAAAATAACGCCTGTGGGGTTGCTTCAGCTATCATGGTTTTGTTTGGTGTGGGTTGACTTTCTTGTGTGGATATGCGATTCGAAGTTGTACAAGCAAGCAATAACCAAGCTGCCAGCCCGAGATAATAAATGAATTTAATTAATTGCCTGATGATGAACATTGTTTTTATAAGCAGAAAAAATTTGATGCGTTCATGGATCAGAAAGTAATTGGACAGATGTGAACAGTTGACTTTATTATAACGTTGTTAATGTGAATCAATGTTTTCCAATGGGAATGTTTACTCAGGTTGCAGATGATTATCTTTTTTAACAGGGTGAATTTGATAATGTGTTTTTTGACAATATCCGTTAACCGGAAAGAAAAAATTTTGGTTCAAGTGCTGCGGTAGCGGCATTGGTGCGCTTCGTCAGCATAAGCATGGAGTAAGTCTGGATCTGCATTAAAGAAATGATCTGAAGGACAGAGGATATAGCCGCCTCCCTGACCGGCAGCCTGGAAACATTCACGTACTGCCTGGCGAGTCTGTTCTGGTGAACAATCCAGCAGGTAGTGGAATTGATCGAAACCACCAATCATGCACACCCGCTGACCAATGCGAGCTTTGGCTTTTGCCAGGTCTGTATCTCCGCCCATGGCTGGGGGTGTGAAGGTTTCCATCGCATCCGGGTTCATATCCGCAATTGATTCAAGGATTGGCATCATCCCACCACAGGTATGATAGACGATTTTCTGACCGTAATCGTGTGCCAGGTTGATCAGTTCGTTGTCATAGGGAGCGACAAAGGTATTAAAAAGATGGGGAGAGATGACGGTTGTTGACGCATCTCCCCCACCGAGCTCAATCAGGTCAAAGGGTGCATCGATAAGAGACTGAATATAATGCTTCTTCCTTTCTTGCAGGATTTGTAACAGGGCATGAACCCAATTGGGATCATCGTAGGAGGAAAGAATCAGATCTTCAATCCCAACCAGGCAGGCAGCATCCTGCCAGCAACCGGGCTGACCATAGATTTGAAACCCGGGGATAGCTCCTCGTACGATCCCGAGATCACCGCATTTTGAAGCAGCTTGGTTGAGACCATCATGGTCACAGCCTACTGCCGGCATATAATCAGCCAGCAGGTCGATATCTCTTTTCTCTTTGATCAGGTGCTCGATGATCCAGGTGGTGTATTGATCAGATGCTAATGCCATGGTTAGCATTCCTCCAGGCGTTCTGATTTTGTAGCGATTGGTTGGATGTTTTGAAGTGGGAAGATCTTCAACATCGATCGTCCAATTTTCAGTTTGAACAAATCCACTAGAACTTAAATAGGAACTATCAGTTGGAAAGGTGGTGGTGCCAAAAAACCAGGTAATGCCATCCATTCCAAATTGATCGAAAAAGTCACTTTCTGAAATTCCACCCATCTGCTTTTCCAGGAAATACGGCATGAGGTGATGAGTGGTTACCGGCAGTCGGTCCGGCACACCGAGGGTTAAAGCTGTCAAAAGACGTTCACGCGAGGTCAATGTATCCATTTGATTGAAACCCTGGTGGCGCTTGGACAGTATCCGCCCCTTCGACACCCAATTAGGGAGTTAAACCTGTTAGGAATCATTTTCACGTAATCGTTGATAATAAATCTCTTATTACTTCCAACCGCATTTGAGCAGTTTCAGTCACCATTTTCAAGGTTGCCTCATCTTTCGTGAAGCGTGCTGTCTCTTTGGGCATCTCGCGAAAATATGTCGCCAGAGCTTCTAAACGTGCAGGCATATTTTCAGGTACTTCTGATTCACCAGATGCTGGAAGTGCAGTTCTCAGATT
>SLIC01000284.1 GCA_007135845.1 Candidatus Brevefilum sp. | reverse complement strand
AGAGGGAGCATATTTTCTTACGATGATCACTGCCAACCGAGAATTGTTATTTGGTGATGTCGTTCTGGGTGAAATCAGTTTAAGTCCAATCGGAAACATCGTTAAAGATGTTTGGCAATCCATTCCTGCTCATTTTCCACATGCATCTGTCGACGATTTTGTCATTATGCCAAACCATATCCATGGCATTATAAAACTCGTAGGGGCACGGCTCGTAGGGGCACGGCATGCCGTGCCCCTACAACCAACCAATCATAACGTTGAGCAATTCGGTAAACCCATTTCAGGATCAATCCCCACTATCATTCGGTCTTTTAAATCAGAGGTGACCCATCGTGTCAATATATTACGGCAAACACCAGGTGCAAAACTATGGCAACGAAATTATTATGAACACGTTATTCGGAACGAAAAAGACTTTCAAGCTCTTCTTGAATATATTCATTTGAACCCTTTAAATTGGCGGGATGACGAGAAAATCATTAGATAATTATTAGGTAGAAACTCCCATCTGCCCTAAGGTATTTTTGTTTGAATGGGGGTCATGAGGTTATTGCCAAACTGTTATACAAAGATAGTTCTTAGTTAGAGAGCCAAAATTTTCGCGGCCAGAGCCCACACATCATCGCCTTGATTGCTGACGATATGGACACGCCGGTCGCGATCCGGATCATAGCTGGAGATGAAACTGACTCCCGGATCGCTGCCCTGGAAAAAGGGATGATATTCGTTCTCGCTAGCATTTTTCAGCCAGACGCCATAGCCATAGTATTCTTCCCCATCTGAACTTTGCACGGCAAACATTTTATCTATTGACGCCTGGGTCAATAGCACACCGCTCAACAGCTTCTGCCAGAACTTTTCGACATCCACCACGGTGGTAAAAGCACCGCCGGCGCCGGAGCCCTTTGCATCCACAGCAAAGATATTGGTGTAGTAGGTCTGGGTGGCCTGGTCGAAAATATAAGCATTGGCACATTTAGCCGGCAGCCTGTCTAGCTCGAAATAGCCGGTGTCATGCATCTGACTGGGACGAAAGACGTTTTCAGCCAGGTAAACGTCAAATGGTTGGCCGGTGACACACTCAATCACCAATCCCAACATGACATAGCCGCTGTTGTTATATTGAAATCTCTCGCCAGCCGGGTACAGCATGGGTTTTTTGATGAATAGGGGCAGTAAATCCCTGGATTGGCGGACTCTGTAATTTGGGTAATCCACCCATAAATCGGCGTATTCCGTCATGATAGACTCGTCAAAATAGTCCGGTATACCGCAGGTGTGATTGAGCAGCTGCCGGATGGTGACGGCAGAGTCAATCTGGTGGAGATCAAAGTCGAGCACATCCCCGATTTGAGCCTCCAGCGATAATTGACCCGCTTCGATCAACTGCAGGATGCCCACCGCAACGAAACATTTCCCGCCGGAGGCGGTTTGAAACTTGGTATCAACTGTGTTTTTGATCTTATTGGGCTGGTCAGCATACCCAAAACCACCTGCAAACAGGGTGTCCCCAGATTGGGTTACCAATACCGCACCGGTAAAGTTTTGAGGGATGATCTCGTTGATGGCTTGCATGGCTGCTCCTTTTCGGTGGCTGATGTGCATAGAAATTGTCAATATGATGAGGTTTGATCATAGTTCTCTGCGCTCAAAGCAATATGAAGATAAGGGTTTTGAGCATTATGCGTGATTTTGCTTTTTTCGTAGAGACTCGCACAGATGTGACCCTATGATACCAAAAATAGTGACAACGTTATTAAAGTTTGGTAACACAAGAATGGGGGCAAATCAAAGAATAATCGCACTTCCTGTTTTTAAAGTGGATTGTTGTCGTTATAGACCGCTTACCGCTCCATTGTCTGGTGAGCAATTTGACGTCCCTGGGAGGTCAGGTCCACCCTGCCGTCCACCCGCTTGATCCAGCTCGATTGAACCGCTTGCTTGATCACACGGGTGGTGAATTCTGGTGTCCAGTTCATCTCTTCGTGCATGTGCTCAATCTTGCTCTCGTACAGGTAGTTGGGATCATGCTCGTGGTTGAGCAGGTGAATGACAAGCATTTTCTTAGCAAAATCCCACTTTTGACGTTCCTCACGGCGAAATTTTGCCACAAGGCCCCGTTCAGGTGCCAGGATGAAGGTCGCCAGGAATATAAGGCCAACCATGGTAGCCATGCTGCCGGCGATCGAGGAGTCGAGCATGCGCGCCAGCCAGTAACCGCTGATGGCGCTGACTACGCCAAAGGCCGCGCTTAACCCCAGCATCACGGCTAACTTATTGGTCAGCAGATAGGCTGTGGCAGCTGGGCCGATCATGAAAGCAACCACCAGGATCGACCCGACAGCATCAAATGCGCCGACTGCCGTGACTGAGACCAAAGTGATCAGGGCATAATGCATCACACCGGGTAAAAAACCTAATGCGGCAGCCAGACCAGCATCGAAAGTTGTTAGTTTAAGCTCTTTGTAAAACAAAGTAATGAAGACCAGTATGAAAACTAGGATGGCGCTCATCATTACCAGAGATTTGGGGCCAATATCCACCCCGAACAGGATCATGCGCGAAAACGGCGCAAAAGCCAACTCGCCGAGAAGCACAGCGTCGATGTCAAGGTGAACATCGGTGAAATAGCGCGAGATCAGGATAATGGCGATGCTGAACAAGGCTGGGAAGACCAGGCCGATGGCTGCATCTTCTTTGATCAGCCTGGTACGTGTGAGCAGTTCGACAAAGGCAAAGGTCAGCACACCGGTTGTGGCTGCGCCCAGGATCAACCAGGGAGAATTGAGATCACGGACGACAAAGAAAACCAGCACGATCCCCAGTAAAACCGTATGGCTGATGGCGTCGCTGGCCATGGCTAGTTTTCGCAGCACCAGGAAGACCCCGACCAGGGAACAGGCAACGGCCACAACGGAGGCAATTAATTGGATTTCAATTTGCTGGATGGTCATGGTGATATACCTCGCTCGCGGAGGATATCTTGTGCTTTCTTCCAACCAGAGGCAGTCAAAGACCAGTAATCCTTACCATCCTCAATGACCAAACGCTGTTTCTGTAATTCTTGTAGGCTGCGCAGGGTGCCCCTGTCCCTCGGATGCATTGCGCGAATGACTTGTCGTGAATGGCTGTGGGTGTGATCCCCATGTTGTGACGCCAGGGTGTAAAGATCAATTAGCACCGTATCCAGTTCCAGCTTATGCCGGTTTTTCAGCTGTTTGACCCATCGCCAAACCAGGCCTCGGTTTGGCGCGAACAAGAGCGAGATTAAGACGATCACGCTAATTGAAAGGACAATGGTGGGTCCGGTGGCGATACGTGCCGCCAGGCTGCTTATGATCGTTCCGGAGATGCCCGCCACCGCACCGAATAAAGCCGATAGGAGCACCATGATGTGCAAACGATTGGTCCATTGCCTGGCTGCAGCGGCCGGTGCAACGATCATTGCACTCATCAAGATCACCCCAACGGTTTGCAGACCGATCACAATGGCAATCACGATCAAAGAGGTGAGAAGGATATCTAATTTTCGAATTGGAAAGCCGAGGCTTGCGCCAAACTCCTGGTCAAAACTGAGCAGTTTAAATTCCTTCCAAAACAACGCCATGACCACCAATGCTATCCCGCCGACAACTGCCATGGTGATCAGATCACTTTGCAACAGTGCAGCTGCCTGTCCAAACAGGAAGCGATCCAGTCCGGCCTGCCTGGCATCCGGGATACGTTGCGTATAGGTGAGCATCATCAGTCCAAAGCCAAAAAACACCGACAGCACCAGGCCCATGGCGGTATCCTCTTTGATGCGCGTATAACGGATGATGTTGATGATGAACAAGGTTCCCAACCAGCCTGTTAGCATTGCGCCGATGATCAGGATGAACGGCGCCTTGGAGCGAAAGAGCAAAAACGCCAGCACGATACCTGGCAGGGCGGCATGTGAGATGGCATCACCGAGCAGAGATTGTTTGCGTAAAACCGCATAGGTTCCCAGCGCACCGCTGACCAAGCCTAATGTGGCCGATCCCAGTGCGACGGTCCGCAAGGTGTAATCAAACAGTAAATCATAGATGATTTCTAGTAGGATGCTCATTTATCACACCAGATTTAAGGGCGGAGATTCAATTTGGTTTCCCAGGAAAGACACCCGGCCGCCATAGGCCTTCTTTAAGTTTTCCTGGGTATAAGCTTGGTCAATTGGGCCGCTGGCGATTTTGCGGACGTTGAGCAGTGTGACCCAGTCGAAGTATTCCGAGACGGTTTGCAGGTCATGGTGTACGATGATCATCGTTTTCCCCTGGTTGCGAAGCTCCTGTAAGAGTGTTACAATAGCCCGCTCCGTGGTCGCATCTACACCCTGGAAGGGTTCGTCCATAAAATACACCCGGGCATCCTGTACCAATGCCCGGGCCAGAAACACTCGCTGCTGCTGCCCACCGGATAGCTGGTTGATCTGGCGTTCAGCCAGGTGCAGAATGCCGACTTTATCCAAAGCCTGCTCGGTGGTCTGGCGGTGCTGTTTACTTGGCCGTTTGATCCAACCCAGTTGTCCATATAACCCCATCATGACCACGTCAAAAACGGTTGTGGGAAAGTCCCAGTCCACACTCCGGCGTTGGGGCACATACCCGACCAGGTGGCGCTGACGGGTGTAGGGTTGATCATAAATCAGAACCTGGCCAGCTGCGGGTTTGATTAAACCCAGAATCGCTTTCACCAGGGTAGTCTTACCTGCCCCGTTTGGACCAACAATGCCCATGATCACGCCGGGTGGGACCGATAAATCAATATCCCATAACACCGGCTCATTTTCATAGTCCACGGTCAAGTCGTTGATGGTCAGTGCATTTTGCTTGTGATTCATGCATTCTCCAAGGATGAGATCGTGACAGACGATCAGGGTATTTCTCGTCTGTCACGATCTCGAGCTTACTTATTCGTGGTGCGTTTGCCTATGCTTATTCACCCAGTAAAGCGCTCACAATCGTATTGATATTATATTCTAACATGCCAATGTAAGTGCCGGCTTGTGTGCCGGGGCTGCCCAAGGCATCGGAATAGAGTTCACCGCCAATTTCCACCTGGTGATTGCGTGCGACAGCAGCTGCTTGAACAGCCTGGATGCTTCGGTCTGGCACAGAGGTTTCAATAAAGATGGCCCTGATGTCTCGTTCGACGATAAATTCAGCCATTTCACGGATATCCGCAGTGCCAGCCTCTGTTTCCGTGCTGAGCCCCTGCAGACCGCGCACCTCGAAGCCATAAGCTGCGCCAAAATATTGAAATGCGTCATGAGCTGTGATCAACACCCGTTGATTCTCAGGAACTCGGGCGGCCTGGGTTAAAATGTAATCATGAAGTTCTGTCAGCTGTGCCAAATAACTTTCGGTGTTAGCTTCATAGTAAGCCTGGCTGCCAGGATCGATTTCGATCAATGTGTCCCGGACCCGCTCAACAGCATGAGTCCACAGGGTCACATCAAACCAAATATGGGGATCAGGCTGCCCTTCATAATCTTCATCTTCCAGTAATTTTGCTTCATCGATACCCTCACCAACCGCTACGGTGATGATCCGACCGCGCATTTGTCGAAAGACTTCTCCCATCTGTGCTTCAAGATTTAGCCCGTTATAGAATATGATATCGGCATTGGTCATCCTGCTAACATCGCCTTCACTGGCATTATAAAGGTGGGGGTCAATGCCGGGACCCATCAGGTTGGTCACATCAACCCGATCACCACCAACATTTTCAACGGCATCTGCAATCATGCCTGTGGTGGTGACGATGTTGATTGATCGTTCGGTGATATCCATGCGGGTTGCTTCCGGCGTGCAGGCACTCAGGACTATTCCCAAGGACAGCATAAATGTGATGAAGAGCAAGGTTGTTTTGTTCATAGTATTCTCCTTTAAATCCATCTATTGATATGATTATAAGATGGAAATTTTGTGATAAAATTAGCCTATACTAAATTATAAATTAGATAATACTATATTCGAATGTCAGAGTCAAGATTATGTAAACGTAAAATGACGAGTTTCTTCATAGATAGGGATTATTTTTAGAACAAACAAAAAAGGATAAATTAATCCTCATCCTTCATTGATTGTTTCTGTCCAGTATGTAAGTTTATTTTAACGCTAGAGCAGCTATTAGCCTGGCAGCAAGTTGCCCATCTGTTTGGTGATGAAATTCGTGGCAAACTTAGGGATGAGCCGGAACAGGAAATTCATCAATTTTGCATCAGACCCCACCAGGACATGGAAGCGCTCTTTGATCATGCCATTTATGATGATCTCAGCTGCCTCACTGGCTGGGATTGGTTTCGATGGTGATGGTTCACCTTCGCTTGATTGCATGGCAGCAATATCGATGCCCGAGTTGGCGGCAATATCCGTGGCGACCGCACCCGGGAAGACCGT
>SLIC01000153.1 GCA_007135845.1 Candidatus Brevefilum sp. | reverse complement strand
TTCAAAGATTGAGATGAGCTGCCGCGGCTGTTCAAATTTCGACAGCGGGCGATATTCCAGCAGGGACTGCCCGGCAATCCGATAGAAGATCGCCACAGCCTCTTCATTTTCGACGCGGTCGAAAACCAGTTCCGGGGTATGCTCCCGGGAAAAGCTCTCTGGTGACTTGTTCAGCACGTTATTGTGACGCGTGATCTCATCCGACTTTGGTGATTTCCCTTTTCGATCCAGTTTGAGCACGCAGTGTTCCACCTGCTGGGTCTGCTTGAAGGACACGCTCACCAGGTAAACATAAGCGCCTGACCATCCCCCCACCAATAGCTGCAGCGGCAAAACAGTGACCTGGTTTTGATCTTGCGCCATTTGAATAATGCGTTGATATGCATCGGGCAGGGTTTGAAAATTGGTCATAATTTCTGGTTTAATAACAGGTCTCAAATCAGGTTCTATCGCTCAAGCCACTGATTCAGTGGCTATTTTCATCATAAAATAACCCGGGTCAGTGAGAACCGAAAGCAAACAGCATGATAATCAGGCTTATCAGATAGTATACCTGCTATTAAACAGAATTGCGAAGATGAGCTAACAATCCAGCCAGTCATTGTATAATGGTCACAGATACAGGACCCAATCATGCCACAAATCTTTCTGATCGTCACATTTTTGATATTAACGGCTGGTTTTGCCAGCTTTGCCGTCATTTCCATACTGGAAGGACATCGGCGGGCTGCACGGCTGGGAGGCGTTTCTGCCCTGGGTTGCCTTCTGTTGTTGGGCGTGATCCTGATCCTTCCGGATGTCGTGCAGAACGTCCTGGCGATTGCCGTGGGTATGGGGTTTCTTGTGCTGTTCATTATCTTGGTTTGGCCTGGGCAGCTGCAGATCCAGCACTCCTCATCGCCGCAATTCCAGGTCGACGAACGCACCACCATTTTCGCCCGAGCCCGCTTGCAGCCCGGCAGTGCTGAATACCAGTCCTATTACCAGGATCATCCTGAACATCAAGACCCCGACGATGTGTTTCGTGGAAACCCGGGCTTGCTCGATCCTGCTGCCAGGATCTATAGCCAACTGACAGCATCTTCACCAGAGGGCAGCTTTTTTCTGACCGAAGCCCTGCGGGACGCCGTTGATGGCCGCATCGCACCCCACCGTGTGGAGCACCCGCCTAATGACATGACGACATTCATCAAAGGCTTGGCGGCTTACCATGGTGCGCTTGACGTGGGCATCTGCAAGCTCCAGCCTTACCACATCTATTCCCGTATCGGACGGGGCAGCGGCACCTACGGCGCGCCGATCACCCTCGAACAGCGCTATGCCATTGCGCTCAACGTTGAAATGGACCATGCCATGCTCAACAGCGCACCGCGCATGCCCACGGTGATGGAATCCACCCGCCAGTATGCCCGCTCTGCCCAAATCGCCGTGATCCTGGCTGCTGCCATCCGGTCAATTGGCTATCCTGCTCGAGCCCATATCGACGGCAATTACCGCGTCATTGCCCCCTTGGTCGCCAAGGATGCCGGATTGGGTGAGATCGGCCGCATGGGCTTGCTGATGACGCCGCGCCTCGGCCCCCGGGTGCGCCTGGCCATCGTCACCACCGACCTGCCCCTCCAAGTCGATCAAACCACCTTTGACCCCACCGTGATCGATTTCTGCCAGCGGTGCACCAAGTGTGCGGTCGTGTGCCCCTCCCAGGCCATCCCCGCCGGTGACCGGGTCACCCAACCGGACGGCACTCTGCGCTGGAAGGTCAATGCTGAGCGCTGTTACACCTACTGGACCCGAATCGGCACTGACTGCGGCCGCTGCATGGCCGTGTGTCCCTATGCCCATGCCGATAATGCCTTTCACAACCTGATCCGCTTTGGTGTGAACCATTCCCCCAACTTCCGCCGGGCGGCCATCTGGTTGGATGACCTGTTCTACGGGCGTAGGCCACATCCCCATTATCCGCCTAAGTGGCTGAAGAATGTCTGATAGGGTGGGTTGGCGGGATACCTTTCAATATCAAGCACCTTGCTCATCCAATACTATTATCAATATAAACAAAATCCATACCAACCCACCATTATTTATAAAAGAATTGCTGCTAGTCTTGTAAATCTCCGGTACCCGCCTAATTGCGGGTGATTTTTGTCACGTGGGTAACTGCGTCACCACACGTGCCCTGTTACATTGTGAAACCGTTTCCATCTGGGTAGCCAATTTAAACACAGTTGTGAATAGAACAAAGACTCAGCCAACATTTTCACGCTGGTTCTGTAAGAAGTGGTTTAGAATGTTTCATAACGTGGAATTTCGGGATGAGTAGTTATAGAGGTGAAGTAATGGAAGAGTTCAAGGAGTTTTTGAATCAGATCGAGGATCTGGATCGGCGGTTGCGTGTTGAGCAGATTTTCGAGCATATCTCCACCAGGTTTCCTAATTTGGAGCGAGTGATTAAATGGAATCAGCCAATGTTCACAGATCATGGAACCTTCATCATCGGATTCAGTGTTTCAAAAAACCACCTGGCTGTTGCTCCTGAGGCGGTGGCACTGGACCGCTTTGAAAAGGAAATCCAGAAAGCAGGGTATCAACAGATGAAACAGCTATTCAAAATCCCATGGAAGGATGGGGTGGATTTCGGTCTTCTTGAGAGGATTATCACTTATAACATTGAGGATAAGAAATCAATAACAAAGTTCTGGCGTGAATGAAATCATCAGATCTCCCGGTTCGTACCAACCCTCTGAACCGAGGGATCTTTATTCTGTCTGGTAGAGTGAGTTGGTGGGATACTTTTCAATATCAAGCACCTTGCTCATCCTCTGTTATTCTGAATTTATTCAGATTTCAATCCAACCCACCATTACTTATAAAAGTGTTGTCACTTGTCTTGTAAATCTTCGGTAACCCGCATATTGCGGGTGATTTATGTCAAATGGGTGACTGCGTCACCACACGTGACCTACTTCATTGTGAAACCTTTTCCATCTGAGGAGCCGGTTTAAACACAGACCCCCGGGGTTTTAAGAACAACAGTATTTATTAACTCAAATGATTGACCGGCATTATTGGGTAATTATCACCGAAACCCCGGGGGTCTTATAAAAAGAGTCTGGCAGGGTGGGTTGGCAGGAAATCCTTACCTTCTGTCAGTTTCTATGACAGTTTGGATGGTTTGAGCCCAACAACCTCCAATCTGCTCAATCCGGCGCGACCAGCACTTTCAACACCCCCCGCTCATTGGCCTTTTCAAAAGCTTCCAAGCCTTCCGATAAACCAAACCGCTCGCTCACCAGGGGCTCAGTGTCGACCAACCCCATCCCCAACAGACGTAAGGCGGGTTTGAACGGCCCGCAGCGTGACCCCACCAGCGTAATCTCATCCACCACCAACGCCGAGAGGTTCAGGCTCACATCCCCGGCAAAGGTGCTCTTTATCACCAGCGTACCCCCCGGGCGCACGGCCGCGCGTGCCATGCTGAACCCACTGGGTGATCCGGTCACCTCCACCACCAGGTCTGCGGATTTGGAGCGCACTGTGCGTGAATCCACCGCCAGGATGCCCCATCCTGCCAGCAGCTTAGCTTGCGCTTCCCGCCGCACCACCACCGCCAGGTCGCACCCGGTCAGACGCAGCGTCTGGGCGATCAACAGTCCCAGCCGCCCCGCTCCCACCACCAACACACGCATGCCGGGCTTGATCTGCACCTGCTGCTGAATCTCCAATGCTGCAGCCAATGGTTCGGTGAAGACGGCCGCCTCATCGCTCACAGAATCAGGCACCGCTTGCAGGTTGGCCATCGGCAGCGTGAAGTACTCCGCCAACACCCCATCCTTATCGAGGATGCCCAGCACGCTGCGGTTCTTGCAGTGATGCTTACGTCCTGCCTTACAGGCTTCACAACTACCACAAACCAGGTTGATCTCACCCACCACCCGTTTGCCCTCCCAGCCCTCAAAGCCCGGAGCAGCCGCCACCTCACCCACAAACTCATGCCCGGGAACACCCGTGAAGGGATAGTATCCGCGCCGCATTTCCAAATCGGTCGCGCACACCCCTGCCAACCGGGTTTTGATCAACGCCTCACCCGGTTTGGGTTCCGGTTTGGGGAGGTCATCCCGGTAGGATAGATGCTGGTCTTCTAACCACAAACCCTTCATTTTCATGTCAGTTCTCCGTTTTCGTTTTCTTGATCCAGGTATTCAGTTCGCTTGAACTTAAAAAGCCCTCGGCTGCGCCGCGCTCACCAATCTTGTAAGAGGCAAACACCAGGGCTGCTTCCAGGGCGGCACAGGGATCTCCCCAACGCAGGTAGCAGTCCATGAAGGCTGAGAAAAGCGCATCCCCAGCGCCGATCGTGTTGATCACCTGGCGAGTTTGCACCGCTTTAAACCGTCTCATAAAACCATCCGACCGCACTGCCAGCAGCGCACCTTGGGCACCCAGGCCTATCACCAGAATCTCAGTGTCATAACGACCCAACAGGTATTCGGCCACCGCTTCTGGTGAATCCGGCAGCGATTCATCGCTCAGGAACAGGACGTTTGCTGCAGCCATGTAGTCACGGTTATAGGCATCATCCAAATCCGCCAGCGCATGCACATCTGTGGCAACCGGTATCCCAGCCTGTCTGGCAACGTCCAGCAGCGGCCGGCTGAAATTGATATTGCACAGCACTGCCAGGTCACACTGTTTGATCGCCGCCTGCACCAGGCGCAGGGGATACACCTGGGATTGAATGTCCTTCAGGTCGACGTGGATCTGTCGGCGGCCGTTGGGATCATACAGGATCACCGATTGGGGTGTCGCATCCAGCGCGTCCAGCACCAACCCATCTGCAATACCAGCACCCGCCAGCCCTTCCCGAACCAGTGCCCCATTCGCATCCGAGCCAATCAGCGCGGAAAAATCGACTCGGTTGCCAAGCACTGTCAGCGCTTTGGCCACGTTCAAGCCCACCCCCGAGACAGCAGTATGCAGCCCGTGAAAGGGATAACGCACCGGGAAGTATTCCAGTGGGAAGCCGTCGATCGCCAGGGTCGTCTCCACATTGATCAGGCCAGCCACAAAAATGCGTCCCATAGCTGCTGCCTAGCGGGCACCCCGCCGGCCGAACTGCCGTTCCAGCAGGTCCGCGGAAAGGTGGATCATCGTCGGACGCCCATGCGGGCAGGTGCGTGGCGACTGGCAGCGCTCCAAACCCCGCAGCAGGGCTGATTGCTCCTCCGCTGAAAGGGTCTGACCGCCTTTGACCGCCATGCGCTTACAGATACGGGCGGTGATCTGCGCTTCCCTGGCCGAGGCCAGGGGTGTTTCGTCCTCTTCGAAATCCTCCACCAGCGCGTTCAGCGCGGATTCGGGGTCACCCCCCGTCAGCAAGGCCGGGATGGCACGCACCGTAAAAGTATTGGGGCCAAAGGGTTCCACCTCGAAGCCCAAACCTGCCAAAACCAGCAGCGACTCTTCCAGGGTACGGGCTTTCTCCGGCGGCAGGTTCACTGTGACGGGCGTCAGCAGTGACTGCGAAGCGACCTGGTCGTCCCGCTGCTGGGCCATCATGCTCTCAAACAGAACACGTTCATGGGCGGCATGCTGGTCGATCAGGTACAACCCATCCGGGCCTTCTGCTACCAGATACGTGGCAGCCACCTGCCCCACCAGGCGCAGTAACGGCAATCCGCCAGTTTCATCCTCACCAGTATGGATGTGGATGCGCGGTTGACTGGGAGCATCATCCTCTGGATCGACCATCGGTTGGATCTCGGCCGTCATCTGCCAGGATGGGTCAATGTGCTGATCATCTAGCGGTTTAGTAGTACCCCACCAACCTCGATTCTCAACTTCGGGTACCGGTGAATGGGCCAACAGGGCACGCTTTACCGCCCGCTGCACACGTGAGAAGACACGTTCACCCTCCCGAAAGCGCACCTCGGCCTTGGTTGGATGGACGTTTACATCAACCACCTCTGCGGGCAGTTCCAGGAAAAGTACCACGATCGGGAAGCGTCCTACCATCAACAGGGTGTGATAGGCGCGGATGATGGCCGCCGTCACCGCGTTGTCCCTCACCCAGCGCCCGTTGACAAACACCGTGATCTCGCGCCGGTTGGATCGCGTCAGCGATATCGGGCTGATAAACCCGTGGATGTGATAGCCTTCTTCAGTAAATTCAACCGTCAGCATCTGTTTGGCAACCGTAAGGCCGTACAGGCTCGCCAGGACCTCGCGTGGGTCACCGCTGCCGCTGGTCTGCAGTGAGGGTCTGCCCTCGACCACCAATTCCCAGCGCACATGCGGATAAGCCAGCGCATAGCGTGTGACCAGTGCCTCGATATTACGCCGCTCGGTGGTATCGGTTTTGAGGAACTTCAACCGGGCAGGCACATTATAGAACAGGTCCTGCACCATGATGCGCGTCCCAGGCGGCATACCGATCGCGCTGACCGATCCCAGCGCCC
>SLIC01000043.1 GCA_007135845.1 Candidatus Brevefilum sp. | reverse complement strand
GTTAGCCAGCATACGGGTGCCATAGGCGATGTTAAAATCTGGATCTTTGAGTTCATCAATCGTTGGCCGTGAGGCAAAGCAAGGACCATTGATACACATAAACTTCGTTGCAATACCGTCGCGCGGCATTACTTGCATCAGCCCGACCGCGCCACTGTGAGAATAGGCGTCTGGATTACCACCGCTTTCCTGGAGCATCACGGCTGCGATCAGGTTAGCCGGCAAACCGGTTTCTTGGGCATACCTTGCTATCGGTTCACACCAGCGTCTGACTTTTTCAGGGTAGCTGTCTGGCAGCGAGCAACTTGTATTGCTGCTGTGGTGTTGAGAGGCGTGTTCGGTATGACCGGCACCCCAACTCGATTCAGCATCTGCAGACAGTGTTGGGGCGAGTTGTGCGACGGTGGGCATTTGTGCAGCTGCCATCGTCCCAACCCAGATCACAATCAGGCTGCCGATAAACACCGCTGGGATAACAAGCCCTCTCTTCAATACGCACCTGCCTTTCGAAAAACAGAACACATGTTCTTTTATTGATAATTATTATAGCACAAGTGTTCGGATTTACAAGGGTTTGATCGTATAAACTGGATATTTTAAGGTTTGGCCAAATGCTATCTGTCAAGAAACTGCA
Organism: Candidatus Brevefilum sp.; assembly: GCA_007135845.1. The sequence goes on along the minus strand of SLIC01000043.1, from coordinate 5,861 downwards.
CGCTGGTTTACCGATTGTAAGCTTTTTATCCTAGAGTATGTTGAGAATTACTCGTTAATCAGATAAACTAAAAAAATGAACAATCTTACTTATGTGATTGCAGTCATCATTGCCATGTGTGCCTGGAGTGTGCTGCACTCCTGGTTGGCCGCTTTCTCAACCAAAGAGATGGCGAAGCGTGTATTTGGCAATGAAATCCGACGTTATTATCGCCTGATCTATATTTTCATTGCCGGGGCAACTTTATTACCCATCTTAGGAATGGTGCTGTTGCTTCCCTCCCGTGTTTTGTGGGTCATTCCTGTTCCATGGGTATACCTGACGCTAACCCTCCAGGTATTGGCATTATTGGGACTTGTGTTAACGGTTTTGCAAGTTGAGACGATGGCTTTCATTGGGTTGCGGCAGTTGCAACATCCGGATGCTGAAACAGAAGCAGAATTGGTTACCCGGGGATTCTACCGAGTAGTGAGGCATCCCCTGTACTTTTTTAGCATGGTCATTTTTTGGCTGTTCCCCATCATGACGGACTTGGGCCTGGCTTTTATTGTTGTCAGCAGCCTTTATTTCATCATCGGAACCATTCCAGAAGAGCGGAAACTGGTAAAGATTTACGGTGATTCTTACCGGGCATACCAAAAGGAAGTTCCAAGAATCATCCCCTTTTTGCGGATATTTTAACCCACTTGTGATGATGCTTTGGGTTCGAGGTCAAAAGGTACCCCGGCAGTCTTACCTGCTTCAACAAGGGCGTTGACAATCTCTGGCAGGAGCGGGATGCCTTCCGCCTGGTATTTTTCCGCTTTTTCAAATTCTTTTTCACCATGGATGAAAATGCGTTCCTGCCCAGGGAGTTTGGGTGCTGATTTTAAATTCTGGATATAGGTATCCATATCCGCTTTGAAGGCCTCAACGGGACGGAAGTTGTCGATTTTGATGGCTGCAAAGAAGTGACCGACATCCGCCTGGTTCGGATGCGAGGGGTGGCCTACCTGCTTGCCAAAAGCTGCCCCAGCCAGCACCCCAGACAGCAAGTCTACCAGCAGGGATAGGCCATAGCCTTTATACCCGCGCAACTCAGCCGGACCGCCCAGGGGCAGCAGGGCACCACCATCTAAAACTTCAGCAGGGTCTTGTGTCATTTCACCCTGAGCATTGATCCCCCAGCCTTCAGGAATCGGCTGTCCAGATTTGTTATGCACGCTGATGCGTCCGATGGTGACGATGCTGGTGGCCATGTCGAGCACAAAGGGTTTTTCTTGACCGGCAGGCACTGCGACTGCGATTGGATTGGTACCCAGCACTGAGGGGATGCCAAAGGTTGGTGCCACCAGGGGCTGTGAGTTCGTCAGACTGATTCCGATCATATCCTCTGGCAGCGCCATCATTGCATAGTACCCAGCAATGCCATAATGATTGCTATTACGTACAGTGGTGACTGCCAGGCCGGCTTTATCTGCCATTTCAATGCAGCGCGACATGGCGCGATAAGCGACAACCTGACCCAAGCCTGTCCCGCCGTCCAAGGCCAGGGTAGCAGGGCTTTCTTTGATGACCGTAATGGGCGAGGACGGATCAATCTGGCCGTTAAGCAAGCGTCCGCCATAATAGCTGTGCAGCCGGATGACGCCGTGTGAGTTAATCCCGCGCAGATCAGCGGACACAAGCACATCGGCTGCAATCCGGGCATCGATCTCAGGGAGTTTCAGGGCAGTAAAAAAGCGTGTGACATAATCCTTAAGATCCTCAACATGATAGACGCTGATTGTGCTCATCGATTTTCTCCTCGGTTGATGCTTGTTTGGCGGATTTATTATAATCTACCCTTGTAATCGCTGATTCTTGATATTCCCTTTAGTTCAGGACAATCCCAAAGTCAATCATATTTGCCGAGCAACATTTTTGCGATTGCCCTGACACCCCTGCTTGATGGGGGTTACATGATCAGCCCTGCGTGCTATAATAACGTATTAGGAGAAGAAAAATGCATAAACCACTGATCATTGGCCACAGGGGAGCGAGTGGACATGCCCCTGAAAACACCTTAACTGCCTTCAATTTAGCCATGGAACACCAGGCCGATGGGATCGAACTGGATGTGATGCTCACTAAAGACGCACAGGTCGTCGTTATCCATGATGAAACGGTTGACCGGACCACAAACGGTTCTGGACGTGTTAAGGAAATGACCCTGGAAGCACTGCGGTCACTGGATGCTGGGGGCGGTGAAAGAATTCCCACACTTGAAGAAGTATTAGACACCTTTGGGGGGCAGTGTTTGATCAACATAGAGCTGAAGAATTATGCTGCGCCTTTTGATGCGCTGCCAGTTATTGTGGCAAAGCTGCTTAATAACTATGATTTTCCAGAAAAAGTGTTGATTTCATCCTTCAACCCACTCAATTTCAAGCGATTTCGCAGACACTGCCCGGGGATTAAGCAGGGAATGCTGACCATACCCAACAAAGCCAACCACTGGATCTATCGGTTGTTCAAGTATGATGCCATCCACCCTTATTATGAAGATGTGGATCGTGAACTGGTTGTAAAAGCGAAATCCCGACAACAGGCGGTCAATGTCTGGACGGTTGATAACCCGGATGAAATCCGCCGCCTGGCAGCATTAGAAATTAACAGCCTGATTACCAATTATCCACAAGAAGCACGAAAAGCCCTGGAGTCTGAGAAGTGAAACGATTCGGGATTATTTGGCGCTTGATATTTGTGGTCATGTTTATCCTGGTCAGCCCCGGGATATTGACTGTGCGCGCCGAGGAATTAACCAGGGCAGAAGTCGTTTTGCAATCGATGACTCCTGAAGAGAGGGTTGGGCAGCTCTTCCTGGTCTCCTTTGATGGAAGCACCTTCGATGAGGAATCTGCCATTTATGATTTGATTTCAACGTACCGTATCGGGGGGGTGATCCTCACTGCTGAGAACAATAATTTCCCAGCTGAAGACATCGCCGCATCTACCCAACAGCTGATCCGCTTGCTTCAAGAATTGGCCTGGGAATCCTCATCAGAAGTTCTTCACGTCGAAGATACCGGTGGGACGGTTGACCGGCAATATGTGCCACTGCTGATCGGGTTGCAGCAGTTAGGGAATGGTTACCCGGGCGACCAGATCTTATCTGGGTTAACCAAGATGCCGTCGCAGATGGCCATCGGTGCCAGCTGGGATTTAAGCCTGGCAAGTCGGACAGGTGCCGTTTTAGGAAATGAACTGAGCCTGTTAGGTTTCAACCTTTTTATCGGGCCGAATTTAGACATCATTGAGACAGAAAACAATGAGGCAGCAGTTTCATTGGGCGTTAATGCCTTTGGCGGGCATCCATTCTGGGTCGGAGAGATGGGCAAAGCCTTTATCAGCGGATTACATACGGGCAGCAATTATCGTATGTTGGTTGCGGCTCGCAATTTTCCGGGAACTGGTAGTGCAGACCGTTCACCCGAGCAAGAGGTTTCAACCGTTAAGAAATCGTTAGATCAATTAAAACAGGCAGAATTAGTCCCGTACCTGTCTGTTACAGCACCCGATTTAGGCAATCCCAGCCGTGTGGATGCGCTCATTGTCTCTCACAACCGCTACCAGGGTCTTCAGGGAAATATTCGCGCAACAACACGTCCAATAAGTTTTGATGCAAATGCCCTGCCACAAGTGATGGCACTTCCTGAGTTTGATGAGTGGCGTGATAGTGGTGGGTTGGTGATCAGTGACAATCTTGGTAGCAGTGCCCTTAGGCGTTTCTTTGATCCTGCAGACAGTAATTTTGATGCACGTCAGATTGCTCGTAATGCCTTCCTTGCTGGTAACGACCTATTGATTGTGGACAATTTCATTGGCACAGGTGATCCTGATGCTTACTCAACCCTAGTTGGGACGATTGACTCATTTGTACAGAAGTACCGGGAAGATTCTGCTTTTGCGAGGCGTGTCGACAGCTCTGTATTGCGGGTTTTGGAAGCCAAAATGCGCCTATATGGCGATTTTACAATATCGAGGGTTGTTAGCCCCCTGGGAGATATCGAAATCTTAGGAGAGGCCAAGGAAGTTACTTCTGAAGTTGCCCAGGATGCCGTTACGCTGATCAGTCCCAGCGCCCAGGAACTGGATGCGATATTGGAAGCGCCGCCACAATGGAACGAAAACATGATCATCTTTAGCGATGTTCGACCCGCCTTCCAGTGTGCTAACTGTCCACCAATCCCAGGTGTTAGAACCACTGCTTTTGAAGACGCTTTGGTTGGACTGTATGGTCCCCAAGCCGGTGGACAAATTCTGCAAAACAGGTTGAGTTCCTTTTCATTTTTGCAGTTGGTTGAATTCCTAGATAATCTGGAAACGGAATCAGCGGAAATGATTCCTTCAGCTTTGCGCACTGCCAACTGGGTGATCTTCAATACCATTGATGTTTCTGAACGTTATCCAGCGTCAAATGCCCTGAAGCGCATTCTTTCAGAGCGACCGGATCTGCTTTCTGGTAAGAATGTGATCGTTTTTACCCTGGGTTCGCCCGGGTACCTGGATGCAACAGATATCTCGCGGGTCACTGCCTATTATGGACTCTACAGCAAAACAGCGCCTTTCTTAGATGTGGCTGCCCGAGTTTTGATGCAGGAGTATGTGCCATCTGGTGCGCTGCCATTAACGTTGAGTTCAGTTGGCTATGACTTAAGCAGGATGACCTCGCCTAATCCTAACCAGGTGATTCGCCTGGAGCTGGTTCTACCTGAGATTGATGACCCGCAACCAGTCGATGAGGATGAACCTGCCGAAGAAACTGTTGACCCAACCCCACTGGTGACACCGACACCAGAGCCAACACCCCTGCCAAGCTTTAATGTAGGTGATACCATCACGATTCGCACCTCACAAATCATGGATCACAATCAAAATTTGGTCCCCGATGGCACCATCGTACGGTTCAATTTCCGTATCTCTGGTGAGCCGGGCATTACTCAGCTGTTTGAATCACCGACATCGGGCGGTGTGGCGTTCTTCAATTATCGCATTGAAGCTGCTGGCGGCATGGATATCACTGCCAACAGCGGGTCAGCAACACAATCTGAGACTCTGCAGATCAATATTTCCCCGGAAGGTCTCACCTCAGTTTTCGCGTTCACGCCTACACCACAAGATCCTCCCACACCACAGCCCACACCCACTGAAACCGTGACCCCAGTGCCGACGCTTACACCTACCATTACACCTGAGCCCTCCGCAGCAGGGAGCTATCCTACCCTGGGGGATTGGGCGTTTGGTATTCTTGTGATGGGAATGGGCGGTGCCCTGACATTTTTTGTGGGTTTGTTGTGGTGGAAAACCCCACGCTGGGGTCTGCGCTCTTCGTTGTGTACGCTGATTGGGGGGTTGCTGTCTTATTCATATCTTAATTTGGGGGTTGAAAGCACAAAGAATTGGATAGAGCAGTCTGGCAGAAGCTTTGTGATTGAAGTTGTATTGGCAGGATTGCTGCTTGGTTGGATTGCGGCATTGATTTGGTGGCTGCGGACCGAGGGACGTTTTCCACCTGCAAGGCAGCTATTGAGGAAATAGCTGGGGGAGTCACTGCTTGCAACCTTTTGGACAACTCCAAGGGCTGATTAACTAGAACTATACTTTTCAGGGATAAAGCATTGAAATAGGGGTGGTTAGAAATTTCGGATCAGGGTCAGAAGAAAACTGACGACTAATAAACCCCCAGCCAGGTATATCAGGAGCCGCTCTGATTTTCGGAGGATGTCCGATTGAAACCATTCACCTGCAGAGCGTCCTGAAGGAGAGCGGAAAGGTTTTGTTGCCGGAGAATCTTCAACAAAAAGCGCCTTGACGAATACATCGATATCCTTGGGACGGTC
>SLIC01000226.1 GCA_007135845.1 Candidatus Brevefilum sp. | reverse complement strand
GTGTGCCTTCGGGCATGTGGGTTCGATTCCCACCTTCGGCATCCAAAGCTCACCAGAGACCCCGGTGAGCTTTTTGTTTATTTATTTTGTAGCCTTCATGAAAGCCCTGGGAAAAACTGGACAAAATCAGGGTATGATTGTGTAAGTTATGAAAGAATCCCTGCTTGAGATCCTTTTGTTGGGGCCGGTTGAGGTTTTATGTGACGGTGAGCCGATAAAAATCCCCCGTCGTGTTGAACGGTGTATTCTCTACTTCCTGGCGGTAGAAAACCGGCCCGTCAGCCGTGAGACGTTGATTGACCTCCTCTGGCCAAAGGCTGAACAAGTTGATCCGCGTGGTACGCTCCGCACAGCCCTTTCCCGATTGCGAAACAGTCTTCCCGATAAGTCCCTCCTGGTTACAGAACGTGACCGGGTGTCTCTTGATTATTCTCGCTGTTTTATTGATCTGTTGCAATTTTCAATTTCTTACCAAAGTTTGCAGGGGCTATTGACTGCCTTTCCAAGTAATCAACCTTTGCCTGTCCAGATTGTCAACCAAATTACTACGAGCCTTGATCTATGGCATGGTGACCGGATTTTTGACGGGGATGATTTTCACGATTATCCTGACCTGGAAGCCTGGTGCCAAGCACTTGATAAAGAACTGGGGTTGCAGCGGGTCTACATGATGAGACACCTGGCCGTCCATTACCAGGCTTTAGGTCAACTGCAAAAAGCGATCGATTTATTTGTTCACATTGGTCGTTTGAACTGCCAGGATATTTCCTCCCACCTTGCTGTGATGGACTTGTTACTCAAATTAGGGCGTCATCAAGAAATCCAAGAATTTTGTGATGCCTTAGAGGTTCTCTTTGAACGAGAATACAATGCCCCTTTACCTGATGCAATTATTGAAAACTGCCGAAATTCACAGCGGCTGATAGAGGAAAGCCCTCAAAGAAGGGATCAGAAATGGCCGATTCCATCGTCGATCCAGGTGCCATTGGTTGGGCGGACTGCTGAAATAGCACAGCTCCGGGCTGCTTATTTCAGGGGTGGCTTGGTAAAGATCGAAGGGGAAATGGGTGTTGGGAAAACACGCCTGGTACAGGAATTGTTTGAAACGCTCTCGCCAACACCCCTGCTCATCCTGGCACCAGCCCGGGAAAATGAAACAGCTTTACCGCTGGCACCCATCATACACGGCTTACGGCGGCACATTCCTGAAGAAATCTGGCGTGAAATAGACGCGGTATGGGCAAGCCAGTTGAGCTTATTGTTACCAGAACTGACAGAGCTCCGTACAGACCTTACCCCGTTTGCAAAAGGTAAATTGACCTCAGCCAGTCAACACCTGTTTGATGCGCTTCATCACCTGCTTGTTCTCGTTACCAAAAAGTATGGCCGCATTCTCTTCTTCCTCGATGATGCCCAATGGGTTGATCACCAAACAACAGAGGCCATGTCTTATGTGGTGGCGCAAGGATTTTTTGAAGAACATGGGGTATTTATTACCGCATTCAGGGTCCTGGAACCTTATAATGATCTTGATTGGATGATTGATCAGGAGTGGCGAAAACATCCCGTTGAGGTTGTTCGGGTGAACAGATTGAACCCTGAAGAAATGAGAAACCTGGTTCAACAAGTAATGAATCAGCCGATCTCTGCCACATTTTTGGAAGGTTTGTATCGTGAGACAAGGGGGATCCCTTTCTGGACTTTAGAAATGTTACGTCATTTACTGGATACTTACGGTCAGACCAATGCGCTCCAAGCTGTAACACAATTTCCATTAATCGAGAGTGCCCATGCATTTATTCGAAGTCGATTCTATCGATTCAATAAGGAAGTACGATATATCTTATCTTGCGCTGCTGTCATCGGTGAAGATATCCCCTTAAGCTTGTTACAAGCTGTTTCAGAGATGTCGCAGCACGACTTCCTGGTTGCGCTTGATACTTTGATCCAGTCTGGTTTCTTGGTATCAAATCCGAAAGGCAAAGCAAATTCTGAGGAGAGTCTAACCTTTACACATCATAAGTTGCGAGAAGTTGTCTTGTTAGAAACGAGCATTGTTAATCAACAAGTATTTCACCAAAAAGCAGCGCATGAACTGTCCCAGTCTTCCGATGCGCTGGGTAGGGCAGCGGTTATTGCTGAACATTTCAGGTCTGGGGGAGATTTGGAGAAAGCCTTTAAATGGCATCTAAAAGCAGCAGCGTATGCCTGGCAACTCGGGGCTGCCAGGGATACGAACTGGTCATTGCAGCAGGCTGAAGAAATTTTAAATAATGCACCTGATGGCATTCTTGACAGTGATAGCATTTTTCAACTCTTCCATCAGTGGGGTAATTTTGCCTATCAATCAAACCAGGTGAAAATATTGGAAGATGTGGGTGGTAAACTACAGCAGTTTATAAGAAAGAAGTCTGGTGGTCCACTCGAGGGATTGTCCAACCTGGTTCTTACGATGGCTTGTTTATTATGGGAGGATTTTGAAACTGGCTTGCTATTGATACAAAAGGCTGTAATAAACCTGGAGGAAACGGATTACTCAGTGGCATTAATTCAAGCGCACTCACTAAAAGCGTTATTAGAATGGTGGACTCTTAATTATGATGATGTTTTCACAACAGCCGATCGAATCACTAAGCTCGTTGAAAGTAATCCATTAGATTTATCGTTTCGAACATCAGCACAATTTCATGCCAGGCGGATGATCTGTGACACTCATTTTGTAATGGGCGAAGCAAGGATCGCACTGCAAATGTCCCAGGCGCTATTTCAGGAATTCTTTTCGAAACTTGAATCTTTCGATCAATGGCGGGCATATAACATGTTAGCGCATGCTTATTATGTTGGGGGGCATTACAACAAAAGCGAGGAATTCGCACAGGAAGGATTGAAGATCGCCCAGGTATTGGGAAACGATGTTGTTGAGGTGATCGCTTTGATCATCCTCAGCAAAGTTGAAATTGTCCGTGGTCATCTTGACGAAGCTTTTCTACATGCTACTCGAGCGCTGAACTTAGCGGAACAGCATCATAAGGTTCAAAGTATTGTGGCCGCCAATACCTTGTTGGGAGATATTTATGGTTTTTTGAACAATAACGCCCAGGCAAAAAAGCATTACCGGATCGTCGAGGTTCGTCAAGGGTATTCTTTCCAATCCTTTTATGGGGTCGAGAACAGTATCCATTTGGCACGATTGCTGATTCGAAGTGGAGAGCTTGCTGAAGCCAGGGAGCTGTTAGAAACCATCATCATGGTAACAGAACAAAAAAGTTTGACGTCGTTTTATCTCCAGGCTTTGATGGTTGATGGATTGATTGATTTAGAAGAGGGATTTTATGCCTCTGCTGATCAGAAGTTTTCATCCGTTGTTGTTTTGGCAGAACAAAAGAGCCTTGAGCAGGAAATATCATGGAGTAAATTTCGCATGGCACAGTTGGCAATGCGGCAAGAACGATATGAACAGGCCGAAGCCTTATTGATTGAGGTGTTTGATTTTGCCAGGTCGCGAGACGTGATCATCCTGTATAAATTTTGCCTAGAATTGGCAGGACAGCTTTCAACCAATAAAACCCTTTGGCTTCCGAAGGAGAAATTACAAACAGAATACAAAAACCTACACGCAAAACTTGAGTCCCATACACAATCTACACCCCTCAGGAAATATTTCTTAAATGCCCAGCGTCTATGGCGTGAAAAAGAAATATTTTCTTAATAACGTGGACACGTTTTGGTAACGGTTATGTGTTATGCTAAATACCGATAAGGATACCTAAACAAACGGGCACGTGGCCGAGGGGTCTACGTGCAAGAGAACCGGCAATGTCATGGGAGAATAATGAGCAGTGTCGGTTCTTTTCTTAATGATGTCTCAGATGGGCAACAGTGACCCCCTCGCCTCCTTCTGTTTCACCACCAGTTTCAAAACGATTGACATAAGTATTGCGTCCCAGGGCAGTACGCACAGAATCACGCAAGCGGCCGGTACCCTTGCCGTGAATGATGCGTACAAAGGGCAGCCCGGCGAGATAAGCTTTTTCCAGGTATCGATCCAGTTCATCAAGTCCTTCATCGACACGCTGGCCGCGTAAATCGACTTCCATACCAGGCGATTCGTGCGTCGGCGGCAGTGTGATCTTTCCATCCTGTGCCGTGGCTCTTTTTGGCTTCGGCGATTCATCAGGTTCACCTTTGCGAATTACATCTGATTTGCGCGCTCGAACCCGGAGCATGCCAATTTGTACTTCAATTTCATCCTCACCGATGCTGGTGACCACCCCATCCTGGTCGATGGAGCGCAAATGGACTTTTTCTCCGAGGCGTAAGGGTCCCTTGGGTTTACGGACCGGTTTTTTGGGTGTTTCGCGGATGATGGGTTGGGCGATTACTTCTTCGAGTTCCTCAACGGTTTCCTCAACCTGGTCAACGACTTCCTGGGGCTGACGGGCTCGTGCCAGCTGGCGGCGCAATCTCTCCAATTCTTCTCTTATCGCCGTTAATTGGGTTTCAGCTTCCTGGCGTGTTTGTTCGAGACGCTCATGGCGTTCATCTTCAATTTTGTCCAAACGGTCAGCCAGCTGGTTGCGGATCGTCTCTGCTTCTTGCTGTGCGGTTTCAGCTGCCTCACGAGATTGACGGGCCAGGTCGCGTTGTCGATGAATCTCATCCAGTAAATCTTCTGCGCGCAAATCGGTGGGGTCAATTTCTGCACGAGCTGTTGTGATGATTGATTCTGGTAAACCTAACCGTTCAGCAATTGCCAGGGCATTTGAGCGGCCGGGCAAGCCGATGGTGAGGTGAAATGTTGGCAGCAGAGTCTTGAGATCGAACTCGACGCTGGCATTCAACACGCCCGGTGTGGTGTGGGCATACGCTTTAAGCTCCGGGTAGTGGGTGGCGATCATACTGGTGATGCTGCGATCCAATAAATGCGTCATCACAGCCCGGGCAAGCGCTGAACCCTCCTGGGGGTCTGTCCCTGCGCCCAACTCATCCAGTAATACCAATGAGCGTTCATTCGCCTTTTTCAGAATGCCCACGATGTTGGTGACATGACCTGAGAAGGTTGATAAAGATTGCTCGATGGATTGCTCATCACCGATATCAGCAAAGACATCCTCAAAAACAGATAGAGTTGAACCAGAACCGGCCGGGATTTGCAGTCCGGTTTGCGCCATCAAGACCAGCAAGCCGATGGTTTTAAGGGACACGGTTTTACCGCCGGTGTTTGGCCCGGTAATGATGAGGGCATAAGTCTGATCATCGAGGTCGACGTCGATTGGCACCACGCTTTTGGGATCAAGCAAGGGGTGTCGGGCTTTAAATAAACGGATGACGCTGCCGGGATGTTTCCCTTCCACAGCACGGAAAGGCACCAGGGTTGGTTCTGATGCTTCTATCTCTTCTGCATAGCGTGCGCACATGAAGGCTAGGTCAAGCGCTGCCATTACCTCGACCATGGTTTTGAGGGCTTCGCTGTGTTTGGCAACCTGCTGGCTTAACTCTGCCAGGATGCGCCGGATTTCGTCTCGCTCTGCCAGTTCAAGTTCACGGTAACGATTGTTCCATTCCACCACAGCTAGTGGTTCAATGAACAGGGTGGCACCTGAAGAGGATTGGTCGTGGATGACGGCTTTGATACGGCCTTTGTACTCAGCCCGCAGTGGTAAAACGTTGCGACCATTACGCTGGGTGATGATCGGTTCCTGCAGCATGCGGGCTGTGCCAGGGTCGGAGATAAACCGCTGCATGCGCGCCATCGTACGTTCGTAGGTGATCTTCATTTCCCGACGTATTTCGGATAGCTTTTCAGAGGCAGAATCGAGCACTTCTGCCCGGTCTGAAATGGTCTTGCTAATTTGATCAATCAAACCCAACCCAACGGGTAAACCCTCAGCCAGGTTGGAAAGCATTGGCGTTTCTAAGGCCATGTTCTCCAGGCTGCGTCGCATTGAGCGTGAGACGATCAGGGTATTTTTGATCCCTAAAAACTGGACAGGTTCTAAAACGCCATCCCGCCGAGCAAGACCCACAAAAGGGCGGATGTCCTGTGCATTTTGAAATGACACCTCCACATCGAGGTTGAGGATGCGGCGCGCTTCCCGGGTTGCCGTCTGGCGGTTCAGCACTTCTTCCAGGATGGGCGTGGGCTTAAGCTGGCGGGCAAGCTCCGCCGAGGCGCTGAAATCGGCATAATCAACCAGGCGGTGAATGATCTTGTGGAATTCGAGTGTTTCTAGAGCTTTCTCATTCATATGAGGGGAAGTTTATCATGGAATGATGGATAGTGAATGGTGAGTAGTGAATAGTGAATAGTGAACAGGAAGCAGGTATTAGACGATTAGGAATTTAGAAGTAGGTGAATTGTCTTTCTGATTAGTTGTAGAGTAGATTGCAACGACTCAACCTTAGTCTGTTCGTTTATGGATGTCGGCGAGGTAGGTGACCAATTCATTGGTTTCCTGGCGGTAGCGGTCGATCACATGGTCGTAAAACGGGAAGCTCTGCCAGTTTTGGATGAGTTGGTTCTCTT
>SLIC01000278.1 GCA_007135845.1 Candidatus Brevefilum sp. | reverse complement strand
AGGGTCTTTGGTGCGCTGGTTGTGGAGATAATGAATCGCTTATAATCTGATAATCTTCTCGCTGGTCTCATGATTGCGAAGTCTCCTGAAAGAACCAGTCTTCTTTCCTCGGTCTTCGGTCTCCAGTCTCCCGTCCCTCGTTCTTGGCCCCGGTCTGGATGCTGTCGCGATTGGGCTGTTGGCCATAATACTGTCTTCTGTCTTCTGTCCCCGGTCTTCGGTCTTCGGTCTCTACACCCCTTCCATCTGATCTCGGTGGTCATGTGAATGAGAAGCAAAGGTCATCAACCTTGGTAAAATAGACATCATGGGTTATGTATAAGATCTGCAGAGAAGGCTTAAGTGACTTTGGTCACTCAAATAATAAAACAGGATCAAGTAAAGATGAGCAAGAAATTTTGGCAGGGCGAGTTGATCAGATTGCGGGCTGTGGAATTAGCCGATTGGCAGCACTTCTTTGCCTGGAATGAAGACACTTACTTTGAGCAGACCACGGACTACATCCACTTTCCCCAATCCGAGGAAAAGGTCAAAAAGTGGGTTGCTGAGATCGCCGTGGCAGAACCCAAGAATGATGAATACCGGTGGGTGATTGAAAACATGGCAGGTGAATTTGTCGGAACGCTGAACACACATACCTGCGATCCCCGCCACGGCACCTTCCAATATGGCCTGGCGATCCGCCGAGAATATTGGCGAAAGGGCTACGCCTCTGAAGCAGTCCAGATTGTTATGCGCTATTTCTTTGGAGAACTTCGCTACCAGAAGGTGAACGTCCATATTTATGACTTTAACCAGGTATCGGTTGAGCTGCATCGCAAGCTTGGTTTCCAGGAGGAGGGGCGCTTGAGGCGCATGGGGTACACCGGTGGGCAATACTTTGACTGGGTTTTAATGGGTCTGACCCGTGAGGAATTTGGGTTGTGACCTTTTTTTGTCACGTTACAAACGTGACCTACGTTAAACAACCGTAATTACATATGCCGTAGGTCACGTGTGGTGGCGGAGCCATCCACGTGACATCAAGATATCTGATCTAGAATCCACACAAGCAAAAAACCATGATAGCGAACACATTTTGATAGGACTTAAATCCCAATGACAAAAAAAATTTATTCTCAAGATGAATTAACACAGCAGATACTTAACCTGGGGGTTATCCCGGGTGGTGTTTTGCTGGTGCATTGCGGTTTCTCAAAAGTAAAACCAGTTGAAAATGGGCCTCTCGGGTTGATCGCTGCCCTCCAGATTGCGCTGGGGCCGGCGGGCACTCTGGTGATGCCCAGCATGACGGATGATGATGAGGTCCCCTTTGACCCCAAAACATCTACTTGTGTGGAGATGGGTGTGGTTGCCAACACCTTTTGGCAGCTGCCGGGTGTCCTGCGCAGTGACAGCCCTCACGCCTTTGCCGCCCTTGGCCCTGAAGCAGCTGCGATCACCGCGCCGCATCCCCTGGACTTACCCCATGGCCTGGACAGCCCGGTTGGCCGCGTCTTCGAACGCCATGGGCAGGTGCTGCTGCTCGGCGTGGGTCATGACGCCAATACAACCATCCATTTAGCCGAGTCTCTAGCAGGTGTTCGCTACCGGCGTAAAAAGGTGATCACTATACGAGAGGGAGATCGGCTGGTACTGTATCACTACAACGAGATCGACCACTGCTGCGAGAAATTCAATCTCGTGGATGAATGGCTCGAGTCACGAGGTTTACAGCGTCGAGGAAAGGTCAGTCACACAGAAGCACGATTGATCCGTTCACGAGATGTTGTTGAGGTGGTTGTCTCGCAATTGCGAAACGATGAAACAGTCTTTTTACACCCGCCAGGTGTGGACGATCAATGCGATGAAGCCAGGGCGAGTATAACCCCATGAAATCAGTTACCCGATAGCACCGATCTACTATGTGCTAAGCCCTGCCTGCGATGCAACTTGCTAGGAAAGTTCTGGAATGATCCAGTTTCACGATACCAGGCTTTAATTCTTAGAAACAGGCATTAACATGAGGTTAGTTTGAAAATGGATCTGTTCCAGAACGAGCCTCATCAAGGGCTCTTTCTAATAAATCTGCTGTATTCATTTGATCTGCCATTTGTTGCATATAAAGGTGGTCCAGTTGATCCTGTTTGATAATCAAAACTCCCAGGATATCACGCCACTGCTGATCGGATACTTCTCCCCCCAAGCGGTACCATTCCAACTTCGCCAAAACAACATCCTCTGGCGAAAGGATAAAAAGACTGACTTTTTCAAAACCTACCTTCGTTTCTTGCCGGCGAGAAAGCTGGTTTTGGTCAAATTCACGCTGAGCGGGGATAAATATATCCACTTTGAACATGCTTTCAAGGTGTATTATGTTAAAAGAGCGGCGATGCGTAATGGATGAACGGATCATTTCGTCATCAATGTAAAATGTATCCTTCAGAAAATCAACAAGCCTAACAACATGTTCTTGGCGGAGGTCTGCAATCAGGTCAGCATCCATGGTCGTACGAACCATGCCATGGGCAGAGGAGGCCAGTGATCCACAAACCACATAACGAACACCGAGTTTTTCTAAAACATCCGCCACCTGTCGGGTTGCCTGTAAAACATTAGTCAGCATGTGTTTCGTCTTCTTTAAGAGGGCCAAAGACTTTCTGAGCGAGACCTGGCCCTAAAATCCGGTCTGCCAGCCTACGCCGTAATCGAGCCGTGCTTTCTTGGGGGTATTGTGCGCGTAAACTGCTCCATGCCATTTCAATTGCATCCTGATTAAGACAGGCAACCATCATCAGCTTTTTGCTGGTTGGGATCTGCCGCACCAGATCAAACTGAAGTTTTTCGATTTTCGGATCTGTATCAGAGTAGTAAGACATGGGTTCATTCCTTACTGGTATTATACAAGAATTAATCATGCGTTGTGCTTCAGTGTGCAAAGATCATTATAGGAGGTGGATAAATATGGTAAACATCAACATAATGACCCATTTTCCTGAGGTAATACTGTGCTGTGCCATAATCCTCGTTTTTCTTCTTGATATTATTTGGTATGGGTCATTGTTCACCATTCAGTGCGTAGCTTCCTGTAAGGACAATTCACTATTTACCATTCACCTTTCCCAATTCACCAATCCTATCCAATGATACACTTGACAAACGTCGTAGACTGCTGAACAATTCATTGAAAGCCTTAGTGAAAATCTTGAGACCTTCAGCCATGAAACCTCACACTTCCTATATCATCTGTGCGGTACAGCGCAGCGGCAGTTCTCTACTGTGTGAAGCACTTAATAACACTGGCCTGGCGGGACATCCCGAGGAATACTTCCTGGATGGCCAGGGCTGGGAAGATGGGGATTGGGCGCGGCATAATAATGTCTCTACCCGCTCGGACTATCTGCGCTTGGTTTTTGATAAGGGAACATCACCAAATGGCGTCTTCGGGGTCAAAGTCATGTGGAACTATTTCCACATCATGATTGAAAAGCTTACCGAACTGCCAGGGTATCAAGATTTACCTGCACCGCAGATCATGGAGTCCCTATTCCCAAATGTTCACTTCCTGTGGATGGTGCGAAGAGACAAAGTCCGCCAGGCGGTTTCCTGGGCAAGAGCCGCGCAAACCGATGTTTATGCGTGGCATCAAGGCAAAAGGCCGATTCCCAAGCAGGAGCCGTCCTTTGATTTCACATTTATTGACAATTTGCACATATTGATTCTGCAAGGAGAAGCAGGCTGGCAGTCGTTCTTTTCTGCCTGCGGCAAGAAACCGATCAAAGTGATCTATGAAGACTTTGTTGAAGATTATGAGGGCACAGCACTCAAGATTCTCGACTCCTTAAGCATTCCCTATCCCTCGGATTTGCAATTCGGTGAAAGGACGCTGCAGAAACAGGCTGATGCACTGAATAACTCGTGGGTTGAGCAATATTTAGCATTGAAAAAACACAAAGACCCGGATGGGTATTTAGTATGATTGTGTTGATGGTGAAGGCATCACTCGTAGAATGTTTTCATATAGCGTTTGCCCCGCAAAAATCAGCTGCGTGGGTAGTGTCCAAACCTAGTAATATTATGTAGATCGCTTCACCTCTTTAAAACAGATTGGAGAATATGATGACCAGCAAACCTTACTTTGATGATGTCGCCAAACAATGGGACAAAATGAGAACCAGCTTTTTCTCAGAAGCAGTCAGGGAAAAAGCCCTGGCTACAGCGGGTGTGGAAAAGGGCAAGCTCGCAGCCGATATCGGTGCAGGTACAGGGTTTATCACGGAAGCCCTGGTGCGGGCAGGGGCTGCTGTGATTGCCGTAGACCAGTCTGAAGCGATGTTGGACGCGATGAAAAAGAAGTTCAATGACATCGAGGGCATTGATTACCGTCTGGGAGAAGCTGTGGATTTGCCGATTCCTGACGAGAGCGTTGACTATGCCTTTGCGAACATGTACCTGCATCACGTCGACGACCCTGCTGTTGGGATCAGGGAAATGGTGCGGATTTTGAAGCCGGGCGGCAAGCTGGTTCTGACAGATTTGGATGAACATGACTACGATTTTTTACGCACCGAACAATACGACCGTTGGATGGGTTTCAAGCGAGAAGACGTTCAACGATGGTTGAAAGAAGCAGGCCTGAAGGATATTGTTGTAGATTGTGCGGACGAAGACTGCTGTGCCCAATCAACCTGCGGCTGTGAAGAGGCCAACATTAGCATCTTCATCGCATCGGGGCAGAAGTGACTGTTGGTTGCATGAACTCTAACTTTGCTTCGCAGTAGATAGCACCGGGGTTGAGTCAAGTATAATCCTTAGCATTGATTCTCGACCAGAAATGAGCCAATGACCGATCTCCTCAATCACACACCCCTCCCTCGCCGCTGGAAGGTTCAGCACCCAATCCCACGTGACATCGATGTTGCGTTGGGCGATTTCTCCCCCCTCATGCGCCAATTGCTCTACAACCGGGGTCTGAGTGACCCTGTTTCAGCAGCCGCTTTCATTGCCGGGGAGGTTGCTTATGCCACAGACCCCTTCCTGCTGAAGGACATGGTCGCGGCTGTGGACCGACTCCATACAGCGATCCTACGGGAGGAGACCATTGTGGTCTATGGTGATTATGATGCCGACGGCGTGACTGGATCGGCGTTGATGTACGAGTTCCTCACAGCCCTCGGAACGACACCGCGTATCTACATCCCTAACCGCTTTGACGAAGGCTATGGGCTCAACGAGGAAGCGATTCGGCAGCTGGCAGCTGAAGGTGCTGACCTGGTAATCACGGTCGATTGTGGTGCGCGGTCGGTGCGCGAGGTCAGTTTGGCGGTTGAGTTGGGAATGGACGTGATCATCACCGACCATCATGCACCCGGGGAGGTGCTACCGCCATCTGCGGCGTTGATCAACCCCAAGCAACCCGGAGACGCCTACCCATTCCGTTACCTGGCTGGTGTGGGATTGGCTTACAAGCTTACCCAGGCCTACCTGGAAACCTACCCACAGGACGAAGTTAATCCCGCTGATTGGCTCGACCTGGTGGCGATTGGTACAGTGGCCGATTTGGCATCTTTACAAGGAGAGAACCGGATGCTGGTGCGGGAAGGGCTGATGCGCCTGCGGAGAGGTTCCCGGCCGGGGTTGGTTGCGCTGGCGGGGGCGGCGGGTCTCAACCTGGCGGATTGTAATACCGGCATGATTGGGTTTGGACTGGGTCCGCGGCTGAATGCGGCTGGGCGCATCGACACAGCCATGACGGCTTTCGAGCTGCTCACGACTCGGGATTATCACCGTGCGGGGGAACTGGCACAAAAGCTGGATGACCAGAACAGCCAGCGCCAGGAAGAAACACAGCAAATCCGCGAGATGGCTGCCGCCCGGGTATTGGAACGAGATCCCGATGCGCTGCTGTTTTTCGCAGCTGACCCACAATTCAATTCGGGCGTAGTTGGGCTGGCTGCGTCGCGCCTGTCTGAAGCTTATTATCGTCCGGCGATCATTGCCCATCAGGGGGAGGAATTCACCGTTGGGTCCTGCCGCTCAATTGAGGAATTCCACATCACAAAGGCATTGGATGAGTGTGAACACTTGTTGGTACGGCACGGCGGGCATGCAGCTGCGGCAGGTTTTACTGTCCGTAATGAGCTGGTACCCGAGCTGGTTCAACAGCTGACAACCATTGCCGAGCGTGACCTGGCCGGGGTGGAACTGACGCCAGTGATCGATATTGACCGGGATATCCGCCTGGAAAAGCTGAACGGGAAGCTGATTTCCGGGATCTTCACCGATTTACATCGATTAGAGCCGACCGGACGCGGCAACCCCGAGCCGGTGTTTGCCTCGTACGACCTGTCCGTGCGCCATGCTAGGCCGGTGGGTAAGGAGAATGCGCACCTCAAACTGACCCTCCAGGCTGGAAGTACTCTGTATGATGCGATCGCCTTCCAGCAGGGGCATTGGTTTACTGAAATGCCCGAGCGGGTTGATATTGCCTACCGGTTCGAAGTGAATAATTACATGGGCCGCGTCAATTTACAGTTGAATGTTAAGGATCTTCGCCCAGCAGAAAAATAGCTTGTGGT
>SLIC01000150.1 GCA_007135845.1 Candidatus Brevefilum sp. | reverse complement strand
GTTCGATCAACCTCTTGCGGGGTGAGCGGGATGCCCATCAATACCGTCACCAGTGCGGCCACCTTGATGGCTGCATCCCAACCGTCAATATCATAACTGGGGTCGGTCTCAGTAATGCCAATCGAGCGCCCGTAGGCAACTGCCTCATCAAAGGTGTAGCCTTCTTCCATCAAACCCAACAGCAGGTTGGTACAGGAGTTGAGAATCCCCTCAAAAGATAACAGGTTTGCACCGACCAACGGTTCTCTAAAAAGGGAAAAGATCGGTGCGCCGTCCATCACTGCCGATTCAAACATAAAGCGCACATCCTGTTCTGCTGCCAACGCGGTCAAGGCCTGGTATCCGTGCACAACCGGCCCTTTATTGGCTGTGACCGCGTGAACGCCCGAGGATAATGCAATCTGGATAAAGCCCAATGCTGGTTGGCCGGTGTGCGGGTTGACGGGCGTGCTCTCAAACACGCAATCCGCCGGGCAGGCACGGATAAAATCCACGGTATCCTGGGGGGTATCCACAGCCGCCAGGCAGTCCAGGCGCTCGCCTGCTTGAACCCTTTCCAACGCAGCTGCCAGGTCAATCCCTTCAGGGTTGATCGCCCCGCCATGTGTACCGGTGATAATGCCAGTCACAATAAAGGTCAGGCCGTATCTATCAGCCAATTCTGCTTCCTTTTTTAGCAAGAGCCGGGCAAAGGCTCTCCCTACATTGCCAAAACCCACCAGGCATAATCCTTGCGGCTTGTTCATTTTAACGATCCTCTCTTTTATCCATACGCCTCTATATTAAACCACAAAACCTCTTAAGATGGCTTGGTCTTGCCCACGAATAGCGGATAGAATAAAGCTCATGCATCACAATAACCACCGAATTCTTCTGTTTGATATCGACGGCACCTTGATGGACCCTGCCAACGAGGGAGCGGTTTGTCTTCGCCGGGCACTGGAAGACGTCTATGGGTTGGCTGGGCCGATAGACGCTTACGATATGGCCGGAAAGACCGACTGGCTCATTGTAACAGACCTGATGCGCGAGGCCAGGTTGGACGACCAGACCATCGAAGCTCACCTCACGGCAGCCTTTAGCGCCTACGCCCGTCATGTTGAAATTGCCGCGCCAACCTTTAAAATGAAGGTTCTACCAGGTGTCATCACCCTGCTGGAGCAGCTGGCGGATGATCCCGGTTTTATCCTGGGTTTGGTCACTGGCAACGTGCGCCAGGCTGTCCCCCATAAGCTGCGGGCAGTAGGTATAGACCCCGGTTTGTTCAGCTTTGGTGCCTTTGGCAGCGAGCATCTCGACCGCAACAAGCTGCCCGCCCTGGCGTTGTACCGCCTGGGTCAACAATTGGGGACACCAGTGCCCGCTGAATCGGCACTCGTGATTGGGGATACGCCGCGCGATATTGCCTGTGCCCGCCACACCGGCCTGCAAGTGATGTGCGTGGCAACCGGTACCTTCTCTCGTGATGAGTTGGAATCCCACAACCCGGACTACCTCCTGGACAACCTGGCAGACACTGAACAGGTGATGGGAATATTGAGAGGTTTTTGACCAAAACCTAAGGTGATTAGGTATTGGGTAGTAGGTATTAGGTCATACACCGAGAGACAAATTACGGATTCAGTCACTGGTTATCAGCATCGGACACTGGGAACCCTCCTGTCTGTCCCTGTCCGGGTAAAAGGATCGCTTTCTTGTCTAAAGGTGCCTAATTCTCGATTAACTGATCCCATTCGGCTTGTTCCTAATCACCTATTTCCTAATCACTAATTCCTCAAAATGCCTTGCTGTCTCCCCAGCAGGGTGGTATAATCCTTTTTCGTGTCTTAATCACACGGTATTATTTTTGAAAGGCAAGGAACGAGAAATGAACCAGGCTGAACTCTTAAAATCAGTTGAAGCACCTGTCAACGAAAACATCCCCCAACTGTCCCCCGGTGACGCCGTCAGCGTCCACCTCAAGATCAAAGAAGGTGACCGGGAACGGATCCAGGTCTTTAAAGGCACCGTCCTCTACGTGCGCGGCAGCGGCAATAGCGCCTCCTTCACCGTTCGGCGGATCGCCAGCAATGGGATTGGCGTCGAACGTAACTTCCTGGTGCGCTCACCCCGCATCGAAAAAGTTGAAGTTGAACGCCGCACCAAGGTGCGTCGAGCACGGTTGTACTTCCTGCGAGAGCGCACCGGCAAACGAGCGCGCCTCAAACAGCGTTTTTAGATCGCCGATCCTTTAAATTTCACCGCCCAGGCATCTATGCCCGGCGGCGGATCACCTCATCAGGGCTCAACATTATTGCTCGCTATCGTTGATTCTTGATGGGGTGTTTCTATTCAGGAGAACACCATGGCGCCATCCTCGCCACCCATCATCGGCATCACCAGCGGCCAGGTCCTTAATACCTCCGGTATCCCCCTCTGCCAGATCGGTCAGGCTTACGTCACAGCCGTACATCAGGCCGGCGGTCTGCCGTTGATGATACCCATTGGTGTTTTACCTTCTTCCTCTGAAACCCTTCTGAAACGCTTGGATGGGGTCCTGGTTTCCGGTGGTGGCGATATCGATACCCAACGTTTCAACGGCATCCCACACCCGATGGTAGATAACGTCTCCCCAGAACGTGATGAATTAGAAATTGCCCTGGTCCACACAGCGCTGGCATTGAAAAAACCTCTGCTGGCAATCTGCCGAGGTATCCAGGTCCTGAACGTTGCAATGGGCGGTACATTATACACCCACATCCAGGACCAGGTAGAAAATGCATTGAAGCACGATTGGTATCCCAACTTTCCCCGCGATAAATACACCCACACCGTCAGCCTTAAATGTGAGAGCAGGCTTGACCAAATCTATCAAGCTGATGAAATCAGGGTCAACAGCCTCCATCACCAGGGCATCGCCCAGTTAGGCAAGGGCTTGACCGCTACTGGCTTCGCTCCGGACGGCTTGGTGGAAGGGCTGGAGGTGGACGGTGCAGCCTTCGCCATCGGTGTGCAGTGGCACCCGGAATGTCTGCCCAATGATCCCGGCACCCAAAGCCTGTTCAAGGCTTTTATCGAGGCGTGCTGATCATAGGCCAATTCAATCAAAGATTTTAATTTCTTTTTCGCCACAGGCATTTTGATTTTGAACAGATCGGTTAAAAAGAAAAACGCAGCTTTATTGAAAAACTGCGTTTACTTTTTCTGGGCAAACACCCTGGCTTGATCCCCTTTTCTCAACCAAACCGCTTAATCGCCAGAAAAGAAGATTGGGAAGATGTACCCGTATGGAAAAACATAACCCTCGGTGTACATGGCAATTTTCTGGGTCGTTTGATTGCCTGCTTTATCCTGCGCCGTCAGGGCAAATACAATTAATTGTTCTGGTGCAACCGAATAGGTATAGGATGTGGTTGTCCTTGGCAGGGAGCTTGCCAGGGTTTGGTAACCGGCGCCATTCACATTGACTGCCAGCGATGGATAATAGTCCAAACCAGATCGGGTATCACCACCTGTCCATCTGATCGTAACTGAGTTGCCTGTTACTGGTGAACGTACCACCTCGAAATTGATCCATGGCGGGGTACGATCCACAATTGCCTGGAAGCTAACATCCACGCCTCTGTTGCCTGCGGCATCCGTTGCCACGGCCACGATCGTGTAATCACTTGCCTCGGGCAGCCCAGCTGTATTAATCAGGGCTTGCCAGCCGTCAGATCCATTAGTATCCCTGCCCAGGTTAACCCACTGACCGGTTGTCCAGTTACGGGGGTGGAACCAAAACTCCACCGAAGTGATATTGCTGCCAGTGCTGCCCCTGGCAACTTCAGCACTCACAAACCCATTCTGTGGTAAGGCCAATGTCCCTTCATTTTTAATCAGGCTTACGCTTGGGTTCGTTCCAGCGGTGCTGCATTCAACATTTTTAATCAGCTTGCGGGGCGTCATGATCAACGATGGATTACCGGCATAATCCCAAACCCGCAACCCCAGGGTAAAGGGCCCATTGGGGATGGAGGTGTTACACAGGTCCACCGTTGTTGTGAATGGATTGGCGGTTTGCTCACTGCCTATTCTGACCCACGAGCCGGCAAAGTTAGCCATAATCTCCATTTTTGCCACTGCAAAATCGCCTTGACCCCAACCTGAAACCGTCAGGTTACGGTTGGTAACATAGGTTTTATTGGCTGGTGCAGATAACCCGCCAGTTGGAGGAATAGCGGGCTTATTTCCGGAAACATAATGGGTTTGCCCCTGGCCGCCATATTCTGCTGCCTCATAAGGCAGACGTGGCCGGCCGCCCTGGGTTGGTGCATGCCAGTTGATGGTCACATCCCTGAAGGTGATGTCCTCTGCCACACCCCACACAGACTGCAGGCCTGAGGAAAAAATACGTGTTCTTTCAGTGACCACCATAAAGTGAAGATGGTGCCCAGTACTGGGTCCCGTATTATCAGCGTTGGCAATGAATTGACCCTGGAGGACAGGTGCACCAACTTGCTTCAGTTCACTGGGAATACTGTTTTGAGCAATATGAATATAAATCTGGTAAGTCCACGGATCCGTCGAGCGATCCTGCAGCGTTATACTATTGTTACAGGTCGATGTATTATTCGGACAGGAATCCCGCCAATGAAAAACAGTGCCACCCTTTGCTGCGACGATCGGGAACATGGTCCCATCCGCAAAATCAAATGCATGGGTACAGTAATGAATGGGCCAGCAAGAGGTATGCCCAACGGACCATGTCAAACGTTTTTCTAAACCCGCAGCCCAGGGAAGATAATAACCGCCAAAAACCTGCCCTGATTTTGGCATGACTTCTGACGGAGGAATTATTTCACCTTGGAGGCTCATTTCAGCAAACTGAAAATCGATAAACGAATCAGAAAAATCAGGGTCGTCCTCAAACAGCACCTGCCACTCACCATCCTGGTCCAAAATTGCCAATGCCAGTTCAGGCTCTCGTGCCAGTAATTCACCTGTCTCCGGGTCAAATGCGGCCAGCCAGATGATGGCCATCTGCCCATCATCCTGAACCTGGATATGGTCAACCTGGTAATCCAGGACCGCCCAACGCCCTGTTGCATTCGCCAGGGCAGCTTCGACAATCAATACCAAATCTGAAAATTCAGGATCCGGAAGGCGTTCGCCCGGTGTCTCAGGTACATCACCAGCACCTTCTCCAGGGGGAACATCGATCAATGTGATCACAAACAGGAACACACACAATACCACCAATAAACCAATTCCAAATTTCAGCGATTTACCCATAACATACTTCACCTTTTATCATTTTGTTTTTCTTCATTGATTAACGACACCTTTGCCAGAAAAAAGGTTCTCTAACAATTACAACAATTGCAACATTTGTGCCATTACAGATAAAAAGAAGCGTTCAATGACGATTAGCCGAGTATGCAAAACGCTTATCATCAGTTTTCTCTCATTTGGGAAGGATTAGGATTCATTCACCGCAATTTAAAACAGGAATCGGACAATTTTCCCAGACGAACTTTAAGAGCATACAAATTGGCACTCTTATATTTCAGTTGATTTTATTTTAAATTAACAAATTTTATATTTTAAAATTTATGTGGGTATTATAACGATTTTTTAGAATCAGGCTTGCATGTGGGTGATAATTGTGATAAGATAACAGCGACAAAAGATCATCACTGTTTTCTGGGCAACAGATTAAGCAAAACTTCTAGAAAATAGCGAGTTTTTTTGTTTAACACAACGAGGGGAACTTCCCTCTGAGAGAATATTGAAAGACCGGAAGGAAATTTTTTATGCCAAGTTCATACTTAACACGTGAGGGTTTTGATCGGCTACAGCAAGAGCTGGATTATTTACGCAAAGTGAAACGGATCGAAGTTGCTGACCGTCTCCGCGACGCGCTAGAAGACGGCGAATTGATCGAAAATGCTGAATTGGAAGCAGCGAAAAATGAGCAGTCATTTGTTGAAGGTCGCATCAAGGAGCTAGAAATACTCTTATCCAATGCCCACCTGATCGAAGAAACCAACCAAACCGATGTTATCCAGGTTGGGTCGAAAGTTACGGTCCAGGAAGACGGCTCTGACCCGGAAAACTATGTCATCGTCGGAGCTGCCGAAGCAGATCCTCGTTTGGGCCGCATCTCAAACGAATCGCCCTTGGGGAAAGCTTTGCTTAATCATAAGGCTGGTGATAGAGTTAATGTCGAAGCCCCAGGCGGTGCCTTTGAGATTGAGATCCTCTCAGTTGGATAATTACTGATTAATCAACACATTCACCCCGCCCGGTTCGACTGGTCGGGGTTTTTATTTACAACACCAAGGAAGGTCTTATGCTGGAGGAGTCTTTTTCAGAATTAGAGTTGACGCGGCTGAAAAAATTGCGCGCCATGGAAGCTCAGAACATCGAACCCTTCCCCACCCGTGCCGAACAAACCCATACCAGCCAGGAAGCGATTGAGGTATTCAAGCAGTCTGAAGCCCAGGATGACGAAACCCGGGTTAGCGTAACCCTGGCTGGCCGCATCCGGGCACTGCGCCCCATGGGGAAAATCGCCTTTGCCCATATCCAAGACCGTGACGGTCTTGAAAATCGCCTTTGCCCATATCCAAGACCGTGACGGTC
>SLIC01000118.1 GCA_007135845.1 Candidatus Brevefilum sp. | reverse complement strand
GCAGCTATTTTGAAAACAAGCAAGTTAGACAGGTGTCGTTGAGAATACCGTTGTGATTTCAAAAATAATTGGGCACGAAACACCAGCAGCGGAAATGAGTTATGGTGAAGAGATCACAACCTGGAACACTGGAAGCTCTCTTTCACAAACAAAGCAAACCACAATCGATTGGTTAACTGATCATGATTTAAGTGAGGTTTAAAGTAAAAAAGACCGGGACCAAGAAACGGATGACAGGGGATTTGTTCTCGGCTTTCGTGCTTAAGTGACCATGAAAGACCATAAGCTAAAGTAGCATTGTAATACCCTGTTCAAAGTGAAACGTCGCCTAAGGGATCGAAGCTATGCTGCATGAAGTGTACTGTGTGAAGTGACAATGGGCTACTCAGGTAACCCAAAATAGTATGGCGAGCTTATCTTTCGAGTTGGACATTCAATTCAATGGAATGATGCCTGCCTTCGGTCTTCATCTATACCTGCAAAATCTCAGTATTTATCATCGATCTCGTCAAAAGATAAGTTGAGTAATCGATCAATTGTTTGAACACCGCAAATAATCAGATGATTTTTTATGAATAAAAGAATTCTCATCACTCTTATCTAGCAGGGCCACATCTCAAACATTGAGCTACGCGATATTCATTCACTATATTCGGCTTGATCTCCAGCCCATCCCCAAAATCCACTTGACAACAATACAATCGTGTGCTATTATTCTAATAGTAAATTAAGTAATCAACGTAGAGCATCAATACACTTTGTAGCAAAAATAAAAGAGAGGGCATTGTGGAGGACAAAAAGCAATACAAGACACCAACACTGGTAGTGTACGGTAAACTCAAGGATTTGACGGCTGGGGGTACTGGGACTCTCAATGAAGGTGAACCAGGATCAGGGTCTGGTGGAAAAGCACTAGATATACCCAAGCCATAATAAATAAGTCTTTAGATAATATAAAAGACTCAACCTAAGCAAGTATATGAACAGCTTGCTAGTGTTGAGTCTCCTTTTATTTTAGGCGAATGATATCATTTTATTTATTTTGTGCAAGTAAAATATTAAGCTCCTATCTGATTCCAGAACTTGTTTTTTCTGTTGAGCGTGAGAATTTATCAACAATAAAATTTGTTAAAAAGGAGCCATCCATACAGCTTAGAAATAAACAATGGCCAAATCATTGGAAGACGCCGGATGGTGATATTGTCCTGTCTCATCGTAAAGACTTCACTGGGCACTGGCTAAGGTTTTTAAACCTGGCTGATTTCAAGATTTCGCTTGATGGTTATCAAGTGACCTGTTTCCCAGCAAAAGCTGTGCCTGATGAAACCATACGCCATCTACTCTTGGATCAAGTCCTGCCAAGAGTTCTGGCGTTTCATGGTAAGCTCATGTTTCACGCCAGTGCGGTGAAATTTGGTGAGGGTGTGCTGCTTTTTATGGGGGATTCGAGGGCTGGTAAATCGACGCTGGCGGGGGCGTTACACCGGGCGGGGTACTCGGCATTATGTGACGATTGTGTGTGGATTAAAGAACAGGATGGGCAGGTTATTGCAATGCCAAGTTATCCTGGCTTGCGCTTGTGGGGGGACTCTGTGGATGTCTTATTTGGGTCGAAACAAACCACACAAAGAATGGCGCATTATTCAACCAAACAACGCATTAATTTATTGGGGCTCGATTCAGTGATTTACCAATCTGGCGCACCTTTATTAGGCGTGATCCTTTTACAACCAAGCAACGACCCAGGCACACCGCTTGATTTACAGCTGCAAGGATTGCGTGAAGGGTATTTATCAATCATCAAACAATCATTTTTTCTTGATCAAGGTGATATTGCCCAACTCCAGGCTAAGATGCAAAAGCTGGCTGAGATTACTCCCAAAATCAATATTTGGCGGCTGAACTATCCCCGCGACTATGATCAGCTGCCAATTATCCAGGATTTGATCCTGAAAACGGTACGATAATTTTCGCCATGTCGGATCCTGCTCAAAGCCAATCCCCGGATGCTGCTGTGCTCTGCACAACCTGCGGCCTATGCTGTACCGGGTATTTTTATACATATGTCAATCTTGAAACAAAAGATGTTGAAAACATTCAGACTGTTGTTAAGCGTGTATTAATATCTGGCAAAGATAACCAGATTCTTCGACTTCCCTGCCAATTTTGGATTAATCAGTGTACCATCTATGATCATAGACCAGTAATTTGTAGTAAATATCATTGCAAGCTGTTAAAAGCAGTTGAAGCTGAATCGTTCAGTCTCAAAAATGCACTGACTGTGATTGAACAGGCCAAAGCAATGATTGCGGAAATTGACTCACTCCTGCCAGCTTTGCCAGATACCGGCTTCCGCCAACAGCTGGTGGGTTATGTCAAAGCGCTTGAAGACAAGGTAGAGAATTCAACACAGGATACCATCCTGCGTTTGAAGGCGGGCGTGCTGATGATCTTTTTTGCCAAGCATTTTGGCATTAAGCGCTTATTTGATGGGCCTGGCATAATGAAGCCTGGAGATGAGTCCTCCTAATGGGTAATTATTGAAAGTTTACACCTATCTAAGTCCTCTAAAAAAGTAATTGCATGTAAAAAAGTAATATACAAGGTTAACATGATGGACTGCTTAACATGTAGGGATATTTTGAAAATGTCTTTTTGCAGTTAATCAATCTGGTTTTCGATATGAAAAATAAAGCAGCTGATTTTTGTTTTTCATCTCAACCATGAGTATAATAGTCTTGTAAATTTTGTTATAGCTTTTAATTCGCGAAAGATGTGCTGTTTAGACCAAAAAAGGAGATCTAATGGATTTTTCTTCTGAGGGAGAGTATATAAAACCCGCTCACGTCCTACTTCAGGATCTGGAAGGGGAGGCGGTGCTGCTCAACCTAAATAACGGGCAGTATTACGGGCTGGATGAGGTTGGGAATCGCATGTTCCAGTTGATCACCAGCGCAAACTGCCTGGCAGCCGTCTACCAAACCTTATTGCAGGAATACAAGATCGAGCCTGATCAATTAAAAACGGACCTGGCGGCGTTTTTAGACCACCTGCTGGAAAACGGCCTGGTGGCCAGGGTTTGACCTCCCGCTGGCAGAAATTCGCCCAATTAACCTGGCCGGAGCGGTGGTTTTTGATCAAAGTGGCGATCATGCTGTTGCTAGTGCAGGTCGGGTTGCACCTGACCGGTTACCAACGCCTGGTGGATTGGATCACAAAACGCACCCCGATCTCTGAAGTTGGTAAAGGTTCAACCGATGGAAAGGATGAAGCGGCATTCATCGAAAATGCCTGTCGTGCCCAGGCGCTGGTGGGCACGGCGGCCAACCACGGGTTTTACCGCGCTAACTGCCTGCGTAAAGCGATCACGACCTGGTGGCTGCTGCGTAAAAAGGGGTTGAACCCGACGATCTGCTTTGGAGCTAAAAAAGAAGGTGAGGGGCTGGCGGCTCACGCCTGGGTAGAATTGGCCGGCGAGCCGCTGGGAGAGAGCAGTGAGAATCTGGAAACTTACCAGCCTTTAGAGTCGTCAATAATCAATCCAGGGAAACAGGTTTGAATCGTATCGCGGGCATTTTTAATTTAGACGGTGCGCCGGTGGATGGCGCCGCCCTCCGTCCCATGGCGGTTCAGCTTGGGGCACAGAGCGAAAGCCAGTGCCAGACCTGGATCGAAGGCCCAATCAGCATGACCTGTGTGCAGATGGGGGGCGTATCAGAAAATTTTTCTAACCGAGAAGCCTTAAATGGGCGACTTCCAATCGCCTTTGACGGCCGCATCGACAACCGGGATGAACTGCTGGCTACATTGAAACCCGACCCCAAACCAAAAACGGATGCCGACCTAGTTAGAGCCGCTTATCGAAAATGGGGTTCTGAAACCCCCCAGCACTTGCTGGGCGATTTTTCCCTGGCGCTGTGGGATACTCATTCACAAAGACTGCTGTGCGCTCGCGACCATTTCGGAGTCAAACCTTTTTATTACGCAGTTAATGACCAGGTTTTTGTGTTTGCCTCTACGCCACAGGCCATCCTGGCTTCTGGCCTGATCCCAATGGTGATCAACCCCGGGCGGGTGGCGGATTTTGTAGTTGATTCCTATGAAGATTATGACAAAACCAGCACCTTTTTTGAGAGCATCCAGCGGCTGGAGCCTGCTCATGTGCTACTCGTAATCCCCGAAGGCATCAAGGTGCTGCCTTACTGGGAATTGACCCCCAAAGACCAACATGATAGCTTGAACGACCAATCTTATATCGATAAGTTCAACGAGCTGTTCAGTAAGGCAGTGCACTGCCGGTTGAACAACGGCCTGACTGCCGCTGCGATGCTGAGCGGTGGGCTGGATTCCTCCTCCATCGCCGCCGTAGGAACGCATTTGTTAAAACACGCGATGAACCAACCCTTGCGCACCATCGCCGTGGTTTCAGAAAAACCGGGGACCAATCGAGAGACGGCTTATATACAGTCAATGTTGAGTGGGAATGGGTTTAAATCAGTTGTTGTGGCGGAAAGCGAGTTTATCAAGCACATTGATAGTTTATTTGTTCAATTTGAAAAAGAAAACGAGCCCTTTGATTACTGGATGACTTTAAACCGCGCGGTTTACCTAGTGGCTCATTCTAATGGGGTATCCTGTGTCTTGGATGGGATTGATGGGGATGCGACCCTTTCAGCAACAGGATCTATACCTAACTTATGGCGGCGCGGCAAGTTCAAAACCGCCCTGGGTGAAACATTAGGTGTGGGTGGTTTGATTGGCGGATATTATCAATATCCCAAATTGAAAAGTGTAATAGGCAGTTTGCGGTCAGCCTTCATGCCAGAAATGCTGCGTTCAGCCCGCCGATGGGTAGACAGACATATTTTCAAGAAGGGATCTGAAGCAGAAGTTATCAAAGCCGCAATTAAAAGCAGTTTGATCAACCATGAATTTGCCCAGCAGGTGCACCTAAGCGAACGCAGGGCACAGGTCCAAGCGCATCGCAATAGATCAAACAAGCTCACTCCCACACAGGCGCATCAACACATACTCAACCACCCCATGTACCCGGTTGCCCTGGAAAGGTATGAGCGGGTGGCGGCTGCCTTTGGGGTTGAAGCCGCCCACCCCTTTTTTGATGTGCGTCTGGTCGAGTTCTGCGTCAGCCTTCCCTGGTATCTCAAATCTCACCGCGGTTGGACCAAGATGATCCTGCGTAAAGCCTGCCAGGACCTGCTGCCGGAGGATGTCATCTGGCGGAAGGATAAGGACAGCCTGATGTGGTACTACAACCGCTTGCTGCTAGATGTTAAGCTGGGAGATCTTCTCGATGCAATTAGAAATGAAAAGTCCACCTTAGAAACTTACATCAACTACAATAAACTTTGGCAGATCTGCCAGAATTACTGCCAAGCACCCAGTGATGAGGATGCAAGGCACATAATGCATGGTGCCGCCCTGGCAATTTGGCTCCAGCAGCAGCGCGAGCTGGCGAAAACCATCACTACCCGGAAACGATAATGCCCCCAGACCGAACCAACCTGCGCCACCGCATCAAGACCAGCCTCCAGATCGGGCGCGCCCTGAGACTTGTGCGACGCACCGCACCCGGATGGACGCTGATCAACCTGCTTTTGGTCACCGCCCAGTCCGCGCTGCCGGTGGCGGCACTATACCTCATCAAACGCATTTTAGATACCGTCACTGAAGGGCTGGCCGCATCTGAACCCGTAGCGGCTTTCCAGCCAGTTCTATGGTGGGTGGCACTGGCAGCTTTAGTGGCACTGCTGACAACACTCTTGCGTTCGCTGACCGAATACACGACCTTGGGCCAGTCCCAACAGGTAACAGACAAGGTGGCGAGCATCTTGCATGCCCAATCGATCGCTGTCGACTTGGCTTATTACGAAGACCCCAATTACTACAACACACTGCAACGCGCACAACAAGAAGCACCCTACCGGCCGACCAGCATCGTCAATGGTTTAATCGATATCGTCAAGAATTCACTCTCCCTGCTGGGTATTTTGGGTTTGCTGTTGTCTCTGAATTGGGCGCTGGTGGTAATCCTGTTCGCAGCCGCCATACCTGGCGTGGTAGTCCGGCTGGTCAACTCGAAGCGTTTATACGCTTTCACCCGTGCCCAAACCGAAAAAGAACGGCGCGCCTGGTATTATCACCTGCTGATGACGAGCAACATCTTCGCCAAGGAGCTGCGCCTGTTCAACCTGGGTTCTTTGTTCAATACCCGCTATCAAGACCTGCGCGGTCAGATAAGGTCAGGCCGGTTAAAAATCGCCCGGGTCCGGGCAGCTTCGGAATTCTTTGCCCAAGCCCTGACCACGCTTGCCTTATTCGGCACGCTGGCGTGGATCGCCCACCAGGTGCTCCTGGGGCAGGTGACCTTGGGTGACCTGATGGTTTATTATCTGGGCTTTCAAAACGGTCTCAGCTTCTTGCAGGGTGCCCTACAGGGGCTCTCAGGCTTATACGAGGATAACCTGTTCCTAACCGACCTGTATCAATTTTTAGACCTGCAGCCGAGTGTGACAGCGCCGGTCAGACCTCAGCCCCTGCCGCCCCTGCTCCCATGCAAAATTGAGGTTCGAAACCTGGGGTTCACATACACCAGTCGGGATGAAGCCGCACTGCACGGGATCAACCTG
>SLIC01000171.1 GCA_007135845.1 Candidatus Brevefilum sp. | reverse complement strand
TTGTGGGTTTTCGATTGTGACCATGTTATGATCCTTGATCCAGGCCGCCGGCCTGGCGTTTGTTTAACCTGCTCAACGGAAGGGGCCGCTGCTGGCGCAGCTTGAACCGGAAGCACTGCTGGTGGTTACTCTGGTGAAGGCGGCGACGGTCGAGAGGCGTTTGAGGGTGTTTTCTGAATAGCAGTCAGGGCATTCAGGTGAGTCGATCTTTGGGTCCGAAAAACGAACTAATTTATCAAAATCGTTGTTGCAGTCGGAACAGTGGTACTCATAAATAGGCATGTGTGAAAATCTCCGTCATTACTATACTGGGGTATAGTATAATCGATCGATAAGTCATTGTCAATGGGATTGGCTATTCAAACGAGAACCTGGCATCCATCCTAGAGGTTTCGAAGCTTAACTGGCTAAATCAGCTGTATTGAGATTAGACGATTGGGGTTATAATTTAGCCTGGTATTAGAAATCGCGTGATTTTCAACAACTGCCTGGTTGTTGTGTAGAAAAGTTGTTGAAGTTGACTGAAGAGGAGGTATTTTATCATGATTGAAATCATTATCAACAAATGGTGGGTATTTTTTCTGCGTGGATTGGTGGCCATTGTGTTTGGTGTGTTGGCGCTGATCTGGCCCCAAATCACCCTGCTGACATTGGTGATTTTATTTGGCGCTTTTATATTGTTGGATGGTATTTTCTCCGTAATTGCGGGTGTCACATCCAGGAGGGAAAATTATTATTGGTGGACGCTACTTTTTACGGGTCTGTTGGAAATCACCATCGGTATGCTGACCCTGTTCTGGCCTAATGTGACCGGCATTATCCTGCTATATTTGATTGCCTCTTGGGCGGTGATCATCGGTATCCTGGACATCATCCTGGCGATTCAAATCCGGCGAGAAATTAAGAACGAGTGGATGTTGATCATCGATGGTATTTTCTCTGTCCTGATCGGTGTTGTGCTGTTTATCTTCCCAGCTGCCAGCGCAGTTGCCCTCGCATGGTTAATTGGACTATTTGCCACCTTGCTTGGGATTGTCTTTGTGATCCTGGCGTTTCGACTGCGCAAACTGGCTGGTGAGTTAAAGCGGTTAAATTAGGCCCATTATCAACAAGTGTGGTGCAGTGCGTCACACCTTTAGGGCGATCGCAAAGTCAAACATTTTCGCAGAATCAACGAGCTTCACACTGTAAACACCCCTTCCCGCCCTTAGTGCGAGTGGCAACAAGTCAGATCGCACGTATGCAGATTTCAAGAGAGATCTGCAAGGCACCCATCCCCTCCCCGAGGGGATGGGCCGGGGATTGGGTCTGTTAACCCACAAACAACGCTATGACGGACATTTCTCCCACTTTGTGATCATCCTATCAGGTAGTCCAGGATATCTAACAGCTCATTGGGATCAAAAATATTTTCATCGATGGGGACATCAATGTATATGAAATGTTCCGGTATTGGCATCTGCCTTAATGCCTTTATGGCATCAACCTGTTCTTGCCAGGCTTCTGAAGCAGCGGGGCTCTTATCAGGACTCGACCTTGAGATCCTGAAAGGGATCGAACAGGCTGAAATGAGGAGCACTGCAACGAGGGTAATAATGATGTCTCTTTTTGTTTTTATCATCGGAGCTCTTTAAGTTGAGATACCTCTGTTCACCAAAGGAGGGCACGGCGTGGATCAGGTAAGCTGAATGTTTATCGATTGGCGCACCCATTGAAGTACATCCGGATAGTTTTTAGCTGTGCATTGGACGTGCATCAAGGTGTGCTTTCCTCGATAAAGCTGGATGGTTAATTGGTCCATGTTGGCTTTGTACTCAGTGACGGATTTCCATTTGACGAGCTCGCTTTGGCGTGATGCGGCTAATACGCCTGCCCCAACAGCACTGGGCTTCCCGGAGAACGCCAGCAGCGTGTTGATGATGGCATTCTTATGTTTAGTTTTTCCAATGGTGGTTGACCTGATGCCGTTTTCGTCTACGGTAAACTGAAGGTCGTAGCGGTTGTTATATATCAACACTATGGCGATGATACTTAGTAGAAACAAACCCCCCAGGATGGCCAGGGTGATCAGCACAAAGGTTCCTGTGCTGGCCAGGGTGAGTTGGCCATCGATCAGTTCCAGCAGCAGCAAAAAAACCAGAAGGCAAGCCGAAGGTACCAACAGCACCAGGAATAATTGCCGCAAGATCACCGTGGAAGCCAGCAAAGGGACCTTGGTTTGCCAGGTGATGGGTTGCCTCAGGGGTGTATTCGTGGGTTCTTCCGTCATAATTACATCTATAATCAATGCGGATTGAATGGGTGGTTGTGTTAGTTTGCACCCTTCTGGTAATGCTTCTTTTCGATCACCTGTGTCTTTGCCCAGCGGTCCCCTAGGCGCAGGCCTGTTTCATTGCTGATGGCAGCCACGGGTTCAATCAGCAGGAGAATAAAGACACAATAGATCAATAGGAAGCTGACCAGCACTGTTGCAAACCCGGGTGCGTTGCGCAGGATGGACCCGATCAGATTGCAGGGCTGATTTTTTTCGACATTGATGACCATCAGTCCACAGATGAGCTTGCCCAAACTCTGCCCTTGGTAGATGCCATCGCGCAGCAGGCTGTAGATCGTTAACCAAATAAAACTGATCAGCGTAATAAAAATGTAGATATAAAAGACAGCTTCAGATGCATCTTCAAGGAATCCGGGCTGCTGGTAGGTTAAATACATAAACATTACATAAATTAAAAGGCCAAACAAAAATGTGCTGAGCAGACCGGCGATCAAGCTGTCGATGATAAACGCCAGGGCGCGTTTACCCCAGGGGGCGCGTGGGTATCCTGTGTTGATCGTTTCAATGGCTATTGGGGAATTGGTCGAATGAGAGGTCATTTTTGCTTTCCATTCTTTTTGCTGATTTTCGTAAACGAGCAGCAGGTCCAAATTGCATACGAAAAGTGTTGGTGATCCTACTGGCAATGTATATTCACGAAATTATAACTTATTTACGTGATTAGATTCAGGCATGTGAGTGATCGGGCTTAGGCAAAGTGAAATCTCTTGTCGTCGGTATTTTCTTTAATTTCATGGGTCTATCGAAAAACAATTATTGTTTCGACAAACCATGAGGGCTGTGGATTGAGGATGCAGCCTATTGTGGTGGGCGACCAAAGCATTCGGGGATTTGTGGCATAGTAGTTTGGGGTTAACAGATCAGATTTGGGGGTGATCTCGATCACCATCCAGATGACACCATGGCTAATGTTGATCAAGGTGAATATTCTATTCGCTTGACCATGCTGCCCAGTGAAAAATTTATTATATACTAAATTTCTTAGTATTGCCTATTGACAAGAAATATAAAACTTATTTATACTTAATGCTATTCTCAAAACAAATCATGGGCAAAGTCAATTGGCGGATGAAACCTGTAATTTGTAATTGGACATTGCAGATCAAAATAAAAGATGGACTGTGTTTAAGCATCCGAGGAAAGCCGGGAGCTATTATTGGATAAATTCAACACACCCGCACTTGGGTTCAATTGGTGGAATGATTGGATAGGGATATGAGGTTACCATGAGGATCAAAAAGGGTTTATTTTTTCTCCTGATTATTATTCTGCTGGGTGGGACTGTAATCTTCCCAGGGGTGACCTTCGCAGAGGATGATGGGACGATCACTAGCATTGGGATAATTTATGGAGATGAAGAAAACTTTCCAATCTCAATCGTATTCACACCCAATGGAGGTCCTGTAAGTGGTATCACAACTTGGGAAGGTGAATATCATCCTCTCGATGGTTGTCTGTCAAATTGGACAAAGGATTATCGAGGTAATTTTTCGGGGGGTGATGGTGGTGAGGTCAGCGGTACGTTTATTTTTAATGGATTCGATTGTGCAGATCCAGATGATAATTGGGTGGGCTCTGGAACCTGGAGAGGAAACCTTTTTGCGAATGGTACGGGGACTGGAACTCTAAATTATGACGGAGTTTCAGATGAATGGACTTGGCAAATCACCTTTTCACCGGAGGCGTTTGCGGCCGGGCTGGGGCCGACAATTACGCGGGAATATATCTTCACTACCTACGGCATCTCGGTTGAAGACAGCTTCGGTGATGACGGGTGGGCTCAGAAGGCCTGGAGCGACCAGGAGTTGGGCTGGTTGGATGATGTTCTCAAGGTGATCCCCTCTCATTTGATCGAGCGGATGGCTTTGAAAAGGATTGTGAGAAATGAGATCGAAATTGATGATGGCCAGCCAAGACCTGACACCATGGGTCTGTACACCCCATGCGATCGGTCTGTGGACCCGGGTTGTGACGGCTCCTCAGCAACCATTCGCATCTTTGATCGGGCTTATAACCCGGTTGACTTTCCCAATGACCCGGAGAGGCAGTTCAAAGCCACCATCCTGCACGAGCTGGTGCATGCCATGCAAAATCACAAGGGTAAAAACGAAATCTATCCTAATGTATATAACTCCCCGTTGGTCCAGAATTATATGGATGCCACCCGGCAGATACTGGATATTGAGCATCCGGATTACGCCAGTCATAATGGTTGGCGGTGGTATGGCGCTGCCCATGGTTGGCGGTATACGAATGACACCAGCAGCCAGCCGGCGACCAGCTATGGCGGTACAGACCCGGTTGAAGACATGGCAGAAGCAGTAATGATGTATGTTTATGAGCCGGAGCGGCTGCAGAGAAGCTCGTGGCAGCGCTATTACTTTATCAGAGATGAGATGTTTGGAGGCGTGGAATATGAAAACGGGCACCCAAAACCATAAGATGTTTGCGATCCTGCTATGTGTGAGCCTATTGATGGTGTCAATTTTGGCCTGCCGGATTCCCGGAAGGGGGCCGCAGACGGATGAAGAACCGCAGGCTGTCCTGGTACAGGAGGGTGAGTCACAGATTACGGATGCGGATCAAGATCAGGCTGAACCCGCTCTTCCCTGCTATCCGGGTATGGTTCCGGGAAGAAGCACCCGAGCGGAGGTACTCGGTTTATTGGGCCAGCCGGTACATAGTGAGCGGGAAGGAAGTGTCGAGCGCTTATTTTATTCCTCATCGATCAGCGGTCAGAAGAATACCATCGAATTAGAGGACGATCTTGTCAGCTATATCAGCATTGTGTTTGCTGAGGCACACATCCCGCGCCTATCTGAGGTCCAGGCCAAGCTGGGCCAGCCTGAACAGACGACCTACAGCACATACCTGCGGGGCAGCCGCACCTATCTCTATTCCGGGCAAGGGCTGCTGTTAATTGCTGATCCATTGATGGATAATGTCTTTATCCAGGAATGCTTCCAGCCGCAAGCGCTGAATGATTTCTTGAGCCGTTATGGGGCAGACTTGCCGGAGGAAGACCCCTACATCAGGGGGGGAGTTACGGTTGATGAAGTGCCCCTGCAAGTGGATGATCCAGTTACGGAGGAGGTGACGGATCGCAAGATACTGGAGCCGTTAATGATTTACCCGCGCGCCAGGGTGATCTATGATGCAGATGACCTGATGTTTGGCGTGTCTGGAACGCTGATCCTGGCCGTGGACGCCCCGTTGAGTGAGGTGATCGCGTTTTATCGCCAGGGCTACCGGGAGGGTTACCTGGCCCTGGAGCCGGATGAAGCCGAAGGCATCAGGGAATTGGTGTTGTTCAAAGATATGTTTGAGTGGGGAGATGATGAAGTGGCGGCGTTTTATAAAGAATTGGTGGATGTCGGTCAGGCAGACTATTCACTGACCATGATTGTCGTTATGCCTGGGGATGAATTCGACCGGTCTGATTTTTATATCACCCAAGGTGAAACGGTCGGCGCTTACTCGCCTGCTGAAACCCTGATCGTTTTCATGATGACACATTTAGAGAATTATTTAGAGATGGAGGATGGTTGGTAATCCTGCACGTAAAGATGAAAGGAATCAGTGGATGAACAAATTTAGGGTTTTCCTGGTCTTAAGTTTGCTTGGTTTATTGGGCCAGCCGGTACATAGTGAGAGGGAAGGCATCATAGAGCGTTTGTTTTATTCATTATCGATCAGCGGTCAGAATAATATCATCGAAATTGAGAATGACCTTGTCAGCTATATCAGCATTGTGTTTGCTGATGAACACATCCCGCGCCTATCTGATGTCCAGGCGAAGCTGGGCCAGCCTGAGTATACGACTTTCAGCACATACATGCGGGGCAGCCGTACTTATCTCTTTACCCGGGCAAACGAATTAGAAGGCTGAAAGCATCAAATGTTTTTTGATTGGTGAATCGCTAGTTGGAGGTGGTCATGCCACAGAAAAAAGATTTTCTTTTTGTTTTCCTCATCGCGGTGCTAATCGCTGTGACATGGTTTCCTGTGCTTACTCATGCCCAGTCGGACGATTCGGGGGAATGGGTTCTTGTCGAAATTGACGATTCTTCGATCAAACATCATAAAGAAGAAGGAATTGATTGGCACAAACAATGTATTCCCGCTATGTGTCGATGGGATATTGACTACACCTATTCGGACTTCTCTTTCGTTAATTATTTTAAGTATGAAAGTTATGGGATGGTGGAAAACGCAGAGCAAAGGGAGACTGTCAGGTTCAACGCAATGCCTGAGCGGGTACGAGCAGGTGAAACTGTAAACATCAGAGTTGCCATATCATCTTCCACATCTATTACCTCCAATCACCCAAATGC
>SLIC01000017.1 GCA_007135845.1 Candidatus Brevefilum sp. | reverse complement strand
GCATTTCTCCTAGCAGGCTGCTGTGCTGCTCAAAGCGAGCTACGCTAAAGGAAACCGACCTGTTGTTATGAGCTTACACAGGCCGGTCTGCTTTTTAATGCGATTCTGAGATCAACTCAGGAAAGAAAATTTATTCTTCTGTTAACTCCTGGGGTGTTTCTTCTTCTTCTTCAATTACCTCTTCAGGCGCTACAACCTCATCAAGAACCTCATCAGCAACTTCGACTGCTTCTTCGGCTTCAGCTTCTTCTTCCTCGTCGACTGGCGGTTCGCCTTCGCGGTGAACGATTACGGTGATCTCGGGAACGAGGTCCATCGTCAGGTGAATTGGCACAGTGAAGGTGCCCAACTGGCGAATGGGTTCTGTCTCAACCTGACGTTTTTCAAGCTCGATTTCGTAATTTGCTGCAATGGTCTTAATGATTTCTTCATTGCTTACGGAACCATATAAACGTCCAGTTTCACCTGCTTTAACGGGATAAGTAATAATTTTGCCGTTGAGGACTTCAGCAATATCACCCAGCTCTTCATTGAGTGCTGCTCGGCGTTCTGTCGCTTTGACGCTGATCCGCTCGGCTTGCTGCATGGCTCCCCGGGTTGCGGGGATGGCAAGTCCCTGGGGAATCAGGTAATTCCGACCATATCCCGCAGCGACCTTTTTTATCTCCCCTGCTCTTCCTAATTTGTAAACATCTTTGATAAGTAGTACTTTCATTTTACAAGCCCTTTCGTTCAAATTTTATAGGATCGTCTTGTCCGAAGGGTACAACGAACAAGCTAAAAGATTTTACTCGAAAGCGGCAAGATCGGCAATAATGAAAAAAATGTGCTGGCTCAGGTTTCAGTCCGTTTTATGTTGCTTATTTCCAGTGCCTTTTTTTGTCTGCGCAACACAGACATCCCACTCGAGGTGAGGATGATATCGGGTATACTTGTGAAAAGTCAAATTCTTCTAAATATGAGGTGTTTATGGCATCGCCCCCTTCTGATAATAAACAACGTGGACAGGATATGTCGGACGAACAGGAAAGGGAACGCTGGGAAAAAGAGACCTATGAGCCACTGGTCAGACGATTTCCAGAACGAAAAGAGACTTTTCAAACCTCTTCAGGCATCGAGCTGCCAGCTGTCATGCTGCCAGAAAAAGAAAAGGATTATCTAGGCGATATCGGCTTTCCTGGTGAATATCCCTTTACCCGGGGGGTACAGCCCTCAATGTACCGGGGACGATTATGGACAATGCGCCAGTACGCCGGCTATGCCACCGCTGAGGAATCGAATGAACGCTATCGGTACTTGCTGGATCAAGGGCAAACGGGTCTTTCCGTGGCATTTGATCTGCCTACACAGATCGGGTACGACGCGGATGACTCCATGGCGTTGGGGGAAGTCGGTAAGGTAGGGGTTTCCATCTCATCAGTACGTGATATGGAGACATTGTTCAAAGGCATCCCTCTGGATAAGGTTTCAACCAGCATGACGATCAATGCACCAGCCTCCATTTTGCTGGCTTTTTATATTGCAGTCGCTAAGAAACAAGGTGTTGCCCTCAACAAACTGCGCGGTACGATTCAAAATGATATTTTAAAGGAGTATGTCGCACGGGGTACTTATATCTTCCCTCCTGAACCATCCATGCGATTGATTACGGATGTCTTCCAATTTTGCAAAGATCAAATTCCATCCTGGAACACGATCAGCGTTTCTGGCTATCATATCCGTGAGGCAGGATCGACTGCGGCACAGGAAGTGGCATTCACCCTGGCAAATGCGATTGCCTATATCCAGGCCGCAATTGATGCAGGGCTGGTTGTTGATGAATTTGCCAACCAGATATCCTTCTTTTTCAACGCGCACAATGATTTTCTTGAGGAAGTTGCCAAGTTCAGGGCTGCACGGCGTTTATACGCTCGAATCATGAGGCATCGTTTTGGTGCTTCCGACAAATCGTGCCGACTGCGGTTCCACACACAAACGGCTGGATCAACACTGACCGCACAACAACCTGAAAACAATGTCGTCAGGGTCACGCTCCAGGCTTTGGCAGCTGTATTGGGCGGTACACAATCTCTCCATACCAACAGTATGGATGAAGCGCTGTGGCTGCCAACAGAAAAATCTGTGCGGGTTGCACTGCGAACGCAACAAATAATTGCTCACGAATCCGGGGTTGCAGATACTGTGGATCCCTTAGGAGGCTCATACCTGGTTGAAGCACTGACAGATCAAATTGAAGCCATTGCCCAAGACTATATCGAAAAAATAGATGCCATGGGAGGTGCACTGCAGGCAATCAATACCGGATTCATGCAAAACGAGATCCTTGATGCCGCTTACCAGGCGCAACGAGCGATAGAAAAAGGCGAAGACATTGTGGTTGGGGTCAATGACTTCCAGGTCAATGAGACCATTGAACTAGAAGCCCTATCGGTTGACCCGCAGATCGAAGAAAATCAAAAGCGAAAACTGGCTGATTTGCGTGCCTCACGTGATGCTGACAAGGTCAATGCGTGTTTGAACGAACTGGAAAATGCAGCCCGGGGAGATTCAGACTTGATGCCCTTGTTTATCCGTTGTGCAGAAAACGAAGTCACATTGGGGGAAATCTGCGGTGTCTTACGGGATGTATGGGGACAATACCAACCACCAAGTTTTATTTAACCAGGAGAGAGACATCATGTCGAACATCAAAAAGATCAATCACATTGCGATTGTGGTCGAAAACATTGAGGACGCACTGGGATTTTGGCAAGATCAATTGGGATTGAAGTTGGATCATGTGGAAGATGTTCCTTCCCAGGCATCAAAGGTTGCTTTCTTACCCGTTGGTGAAGGAGAGGTTGAGCTGGTTCAACCGACGGATATGAACTCGGGTTTAGGTCGGTATCTAGAAAAGCGCGGCGAAGGGATGCATCATTTGTGCATCGAGGTTGAAGATATCGACAGTATGCTAAAAGATCTAAAGGCAAAAGGGGTGCGGCTAATCGATGAGGAACCGCATGATCTACCCGGAAGGCGGATGGCTTTTATTCATCCGAAGGCTTCTAATGGTGTCCTGGTCGAATTGTATGAAATTGTTGATTGAGGAAATATTTGGTAACTAATCAGCTTGCCAGGGAATCGAGGGGTGTTGTGGCAGAGCCCTAACACTCCTTTCCTTTCATCAGCAGGGTTAACTGAGTAATAACAATATTTGAAAAATAAGAAAGGTAGTTATGACTGAAAAAACAAAAAGATGGTCGAGTCCACCAGAGATGATCTTGGAGCCCGAAAAAACATATCAAGCTGTTCTTCATACAGATAAGGGCGATATTACGGTTGATTTGTTTGCGGATCGGGTTCCGAAAACAGTAAATAATTTTGTGTTCCTATCTGATGCAGGCTATTATGACGGTGTGATCTTTCACCGCGTGATCGATGATTTCATGGCCCAGACGGGGGACCCTACAGGTACAGGAAGGGGCGGTCCAGGCTATTCCTTTGCTGATGAATTCCACAAGGACCTCAAGCATGATAAACCCGGCGTTCTATCCATGGCCAATGCTGGACCAAATACAAACGGTTCGCAGTTCTTCATCACCCACATCCCCACGCCGTGGCTGGATGGAAAGCACAGCGTCTTTGGTGAAGTTGTGGGTGGCATGGACGTCTTATTCTCGATACCTGCACGTGATCCAGGTAAACCGGAGTATCCCGGTGTGAAAATCAATTCAGTGGAGATAATTGCAAGCTAGCTAAAAATGTAATAACGCCACCAAAACACCAGCGACAGAAAAGCATCAGTCTTTCTTTTTGGTTTTTCCTTTCTGATCCCTGGTGTTTTTTGTTTAATGATTGCAGCGTTTCCTTATAGGATGATCAAGTCTGTTTGCGGTGGCCCCAGGAATTCGGCACCATCTTCGGTAACCAAAATGTCCTCTTCAATGCCAACATAACCAAATCCCGGCACCATCAGTCCTGGCTCAAGTGTGTAGACCTGACCAACTTCGACAGGCATAAAGGGGGTTTTACCATAGCGTGCCCAGTAAGGCCCCAAAAGACAGCCGCCATCATGCGCTAATCGTCCCAGTTGGTGTCCGGTGGCATACTTGTACTCCGGGTAACCTGCCTCCGTAACCACAGACCGGGCAGCTGCATCGACATCAATGCCTTGCAGCCCTGGTTTTATAACTTCAAAGGCAGCTTGAATCGCCTGTACGATTGTGTCAAAGCCTTTCTTTACCGGTTCTGGTGCTTCGGTTTCTCCTGGTTTCAGGAAGTAAACCATGCGTTGGATATCTGCACAATAACTGTGCTGCTTAACACCAAAATCAAAATGAACCAGGTGTCCGCGCTCGATGATTAAATCCGTTGGCGCGTTATGCCCAACAGGTGAATCTGGGCCGGTGTTAACTGCAGGATTATTGCTTTTTGGCCAGGCATAGTCCAATCCACGAGCATCAACAAGCGCTTGCATATGCTCAGCCACCTCGATTTCACTCAATCCCGGCTTGAGGTCCGTAAAAGATTGCTCAAATATCGCCAGGGTCGTCTCAACAGCCTGCTTGATACGTTCGACTTCAGTTTCCGTTTTTCGGCCGCGTAAGGCGCTGATCACCTCTTCGGCGGAAACCAATCGATCATTAAAGGGTGTCTCTTTGAGCATCTTTTTCAATGTCAGGTACAGTCCATGAGCAAGACCATCTGCCAGGACATCATCTTCAGAATAATTTATCGCAATCTTTTGGGGATTGATCCGCTGCAGTTCTTGCAGCAAGATCGGTTTGATATCCTCATCATAGGGGATAACCTGATCAAAGGCACCGATTTTTTCAGCTGTATCAATTTCAAAACGACCCAAAATGGCGATTTTTTGGCGATCTGGCGTGAAGAGCAGGGCACTTTGCCAGGTGAGACCCGTTTCTCCGTAAACCAGGGGTAATACCGGGTCGCCGGCCGCACTGGTTTCGCGGACAA
This sequence comes from Candidatus Brevefilum sp., assembly GCA_007135845.1. The sequence continues at coordinate 1,716 of SLIC01000017.1, read as the reverse complement.
AGATCATCCACAGATCCAGATCTTGTTCGGATAAGATCTTTGCGATTTGATTGGTTTTCTCGATAACGATTGGGTTCATGATGCTCCTTAGACTTATAGCGGTTCTTGTTTCAGTATATGTTTGACATGAATTGCTTTTATGATTGAAAATCAACAATGATCCAATTGGGCGATCAGCAGGGTGGCAGCTGTGACAATTTGATCGAGGCTCATTGATGGAATCGGTTTTTCAGAGGATGCTGCTTGCTCTGGCAGCGCCGGAAGATGGATGAAGCCTGCCTGGGTTTTTGTGTTTTGGGATGCAACCTGGTGCATCAGGAGGTAAAAAACCTGGTTGCAGAGATAAGCGCCGGCAGTGAGGGACAATTCTACCGGGATCCCTGCCTGGTTAAGGGTGGTCAGCATTCCATGGATCGGCAGCGTAGAAAAATAGGCTGCAGGACCCTGCTCAATAATTGGTTGGTTATCAATCGTCACGCCGGAATTATCAGCTATTTTAAAATCCATCAAGTTGACAGCCACCCGTTCAATGGCGATCTTTGCCCGACCTGAAGCCAAACCAAACGAAATAACGGCATTGGGTTGATGATCGATTAAAAGTTTGATCAGCATTCTGGGAGCTTGCTGGTGGTCGACAGGCAAAATACGTTTTATCAGCATATTGCCCTGGTATTCACTTGGCAATGATTCGATGAGCCGTTGGCTGGGGTTAACGATGTGTTCGCCAAAGGGTTCAAAACCGGTGAGTAAAACTTTCATTACGAGTCCTCCTGGCTTTCCCAATTTAAATGGACAGCATGGTTTTCAATTATGTCTTGGCTGGGTTTACCTGCATCAATCTCGTCTATCAGTTCGGTCAAAAGGAGTCTAAGACTCTCAACTTTCAACCCCATATGGCCGTCAGAGAAAAACTGCAGCCAATGCAGCGCACGTTTAAAGAATTTCTTTGCTGCGCCGGGTCGTACTTCGGTCAGCCTGTAAAAGCCTCCACTGATGTGCAGTAAAGCCCGATAGAACTCACGAGAGCTATCAGGTGTTTCTCGCCAGGCATCTTCAAAAAATTCATGGGCAGAATAATATTCACCCTGGTTGAGGGCTTTTATTCCTTGGATAACGCTATCGGGGAAGTCATTCATTTTGATTGCCTTGTTTCGATTCTATTCTGATTATAGCACTCACCATTGATCATCAATGCAACCGGAGCTTCTCAGGTGGTAGTTGTTCAGATCATTGGATGTATCATAGGATGCCATGTGCTATAATTTTCCTAGTAAATTAAATCACCAAACCACAAGTAAAGCTGGAGGATATTATGTTAATCATTAACGGCAAATTGATCACCTGGGGATCTGAAAATCAAATTATGCCGCAAGGTTGGGGTCTTTTAATTCGCAATGGTTTGATTGAAAAGATTGCCCGCCAGGATGAACTATTGCACGATTACCCGGATGAAGATTGTCTTGATGCAGAAGGGCAGTTTGTGATGCCTGGTAATATCTGCGCCCATACCCATTTTTATGGCGCCTTCTCGCGCGGCCTTGGCATCCCGGGAGATGCCCCCACCAATTTTACTCAGATCTTGGATAAACTGTGGTGGAACCTTGATAAGGCATTGGATGAAGATGGCGTGCGCTATTCCGCCCTGGTGTGCCTTGTGGATGCTGTCAAGCACGGCACCACGACGTTAATCGATCATCATGCTTCACCAAATGCAAT
>SLIC01000234.1 GCA_007135845.1 Candidatus Brevefilum sp. | reverse complement strand
TCAATCAGCCAATATGACCTGGATGAAGCCAAGGCCAGCCTGAACAATGCTGACCCAGATGAAATTGACTTCCTCAGTTTGGGCTGCCCTCACCTGACCCTGCGGGAAATCCAACACATCGCCCAGGCTTTGGCGGGCAAAAGAGTCACCAAGGAATTCTGGATCACAACCTCACGCCCGGTCAAGGGTATGGCAGATCGTATGGGCTACACAGCCGTCATCGAAGGGGCTGGAGCAAAATTCGCCACAGACACCTGCTGTGTGGTGGCACCCATCAAAGGCCGCTTTAACGCATTGGCGACAGACTCAGCTAAAGCCTGTTACTATGCAGCAGCCAAAAATGGGTCAAAAACCCGCTTGCTAAGCTTTGATGAGGTCATCCAGGAGGCGACCCGATGAGGTTGACAGGCCGCACCATCTTTCCCGGGCAGGCTCGTGGTGAGGCACTGGTCAGCCAGATGGGCATCTCCTTCTATGGCGGAGTGGACCCTGAGACTGGCACGATCACCGAGGCAGGGCACGACCTCGAAGGCCAATCTCTGGCAGGAAAGGTGCTGGTATTTCCCACCGGCAAAGGTTCAACGGTCGGCTCTTACATCCTCTATCGACTCAAACACAACGGCCATGCTCCGGCTGCGATCATCAACACAGAATGTGAAACGATTACCGCAGTGGGCTGCATCATCAGTGAGATACCCTGCATCGACCAGGTACAGATCAATCAACTGGTCACAGGGATGCAACTCCAGGTTGACGCTGAAACAGGCCTGGTTACAGGTTGTTAAACCTGGTTTATAACCAAAATAAATCCGGTTATAATTTTTTCTATGAATATGATTAAACGCATCATAATTGCAATTTCTGGCGCCAGCGGCGCAATCTATGGGTTACGTGCCCTTGAAATGTTGAACGCCCTCGATATCGAGGTTCACCTGGTGATCAGTCCAATGGGTACGCAGGTCCTGGCTGAGGAAACCGGAAAATCCATGGCTGAGATTACCCCCCTTGCTGCTCGCAGCTACAGTCCGGATGACCTCGGCGCACCGATTGCCTCCGGTTCCTACCCTGTGGATGGTATGCTGATTGTCCCCTGCTCTATCAAAACGCTCTCCGGGGTTGCCAATAGCTACGCCGAAAACCTCGTCCTGCGTGCGGCGGATGTGTGCTTAAAAGAAGGTAGACCGCTCTTGTTGGCTGTGCGTGAAACCCCGCTCCACAGCGGTCACCTGCAACTGATGACCCGGGCTGCCCAGGCTGGTGCAATCATCTTTCCACCTATCCCTTCTTTTTACAGCCAACCAAAATCAATTGATGACCTGGTGGACAACACGGTCGGCCGCATGCTGGCAAGGGTTGGGATCCAGAACAACGCTTACCAGCCCTGGGGGGACTAACTAAGAAACACCCCTTCAAACTTGAAATTGTCATCAATAGGGTAGCCTGCCACATAATCAAAAGGGGTAAAATAAACGCCAGTACTTTCACGCCAGGCGGCAACCATGTTATGGCTGATGTGACCCCGAAATCAGAAGTTTTCCTGTTTGAACTGGCGGAAGTTGAATTCTTACATCGATGAAATTGTCATCCCCATCTGCCTGCAAGTTCTGGATAGTGAGACCAAAGGGGTTGATTTAGGAACCTACATAGCGTAAACCTGCAAATAAGTTGAACGAACACATCTGGAGATTGTTCAGCCTCCCCGACCAACAATCAAGGCTAAAGGAAAGGAACAATATGACCCAATTGGACACCGAACGCCAAAAACAAGCCAAACAATATGCCCGCATTAAACGCCGTCTGTGGCTGGTAGACCAGGGCATCAGCCTGCTCTACGCCATCCTTTGGCTGGTAACCGGTTGGGCGACTGCCACCCGCGCCTGGCTGCAAAGCCTGACCAGCAACGACTGGCTGATCGTGGCTGGATTTGTCATCATCTTTGCCGGAATCTACTACCTGCTCAACCTGCCCCTGGGCTACTACACCGGGTTTGTCCTGCCGCACCGCTATGAGCTTTCCACACAATCCTTTAAAGATTGGGTGGTTGACCAGCTGAAGGGCCTGGCCGTTGGTGCTGTCTTGGGACTGTTTTTGATCCAAATGGTTTACCTGATCCTTAGAATCGCTGGGGATGCCTGGTGGCTGTGGCTGACGGTGGGGATGTTGTTGTTCAGTGTGCTTCTGTCAAACCTGGCGCCAGTCTTGCTGATGCCCATCTTCAACAAGTTCACCCCCTTGGGAGAAGACCATGCTGACCTGGAAGAACGCTTGATAAAACTTGCTGAAAAAGCGAACACAAAGGTAAAAGGTGTCTTCAAAATGGACATGTCTCGCCGGACCAAGCAGGCCAACGCCGCCCTAACCGGCCTCGGCAACACCCGGCGTATCATCCTGGGAGACACTCTGATCGATGAGTTTTCTCCCGACGAAATCGAAACCGTCCTGGCCCATGAACTGGGTCATCACGTGCATAACGACATGGCCTGGCTGATCGGCTTTGGCACCCTCCTGACAGGTTTGGGGTTCTACCTGATTTCCCTATTGATGAACTGGGCGATTGGTACATTTGGGCTGACCGGAGTGGCAGACCCGGCTGGATTCCCTGCTTTGATGATATTGCTGGCGCTTTATCAATTGGTGATTTCACCAATCGAAAATGCCTTTTCTCGCTGGCGCGAAAGCAAAGCGGATGATTACGCCCTCGATACGACCGAAAAACCCAAGGCATATGCCTCAGCCTTTACCCGCCTGGCGAACCAAAACCTGAGTGAGGTTGACCCCGAGCCATGGGTGGTCGTTATGTTTTACAGCCACCCACCCCTGAATGCTCGCATCAAGAAAGCAGAAGCCTGGGGAGAAAGCTGATCCTCAGGCAACATCTAACCTGATAAACTCATACAGGTGGAGCGGCAACCCAAAACCATAATGACTGCCTGGTCAACCCAGTCATTTGCCAGGCTGTGGTTTTCAATGCTATAATCACCTCCATGTAATGACCAAGGATAATTCATGGTAAACAACGCACTTTCGGTTGTGGTTCCAATTTATAACGAAGAAGAGTCACTGCCCCTGTTTTTACCGGGCCTCGTTGAACATTGCCAAAACAAAAACTGGTCATTAATTCTGGTTAACGACGGCTCGAATGATCAAACTAAATCAATCCTGGATGATTATGCGCAGATACCTGGCGTGGAGGTTTATCATCACGGGGTGAACCACGGCTACGGCGGTGCGTTAAAAACGGGAATTGCCCATGCCAGTACACCCTACACTGTAACCATTGATGCCGATGGACAGCACAGTCATGCTGACATCGATGCATTGTTCCAGGTGGCAATCGGTGAACAGGCTGATCTCGTGGTGGGCTCCCGTCCGCCCGAATTTATGGCCAGTTCATTCCGCTCTACTGGCAAATGGATCATCCGCAATTTTGCCAGGTTCCTGATGCCCATGCCAATCAAGGATTTAAATTCTGGTTTCAAGCTTTACCAAACCGAACTGGCCCAAAAATACATCGAATTGTGCCCCGATACCATGGCCTTTAGCGATATCATCACCCTTGTTTTCATCAACCAACGTCACCTCGTTGTGGAACATCCAATTACTGTTAAAAAACGCATTGCCGGCAAGAGTACCATTAACCTGTACACTGCCTTCGACACCCTCATCAATATCCTTAATATTGCAATGATGTTCAATCCCCTCAGGGTTTTCTTACCCCTGTCGTTCTTATTTATTCTTCTGGGTATTGGTTGGGGTCTGCCGTTTATCCTGATGGGCCGTGGATTGAGTGTAGGGGCTGTGTTAGCGATTTTCACCGGCTTATTGTTTTTTGTGATTGGTTTAGTTGCCCAGCAATTGTCTGCGATCAGGTTACAGTTAATCAATCAAAAATCACATAAAAAGGAAACCTGATGTCCGAACATCAACCTGCAGAAAATCTGGAAACCTCTTCAACGAAAACTGGCCCATCAGTTTTGGGTTTTCTAGAAAAAATCCACATCAGCTGGCGTGTAGAGGTCGTCCTGGCAGCGCTTGCTTCATTAATTACGGCTATCCTCTTCGCACTATTTGCCCGCGGTGGCCCAAATTCATCAGACATCACCCTTTATATGGATGTTGGCCTCAACAATATCACGACTGCCTGGATCCTCAACCGGTACTTTCACGTCTTCTTGCAGAAGCTGTTCCTCGAACTAGCCCCGCATCCCCTGGTCGGTTATCAGAATTTCTGGGGCTTCCTGGTGGGGATGAATGTGTTTCTAATTTATGTATCAGCCAGAAAAGTACTTAAGAACAGCAGCTTTATCAATGCCTTGCTGGCGGTGGGAATGTTCTTTGCCATACCCGTGGTTGCTGAAGTGTCTGGTGTGATTGTGATTGACCTGACCGCCATGACCATGATCTCGGCCATGGTCGCCCTGTACATCTTTTCGGTCAACAAGGGCCATCAAAAACCGTGGATGATGGCATTATTCGGTTTGCTGTTATTCCTTTCATTTAAAACCAAAGAAACCACACTCCCAGCCGCTGTGCTCCTCATCGGGTTTGGCTGGTCAGAAGACGGCAAGTTCGATCTGACCTTCTTACTGAAGAACATCCTCTGGGTGATAGGCGGCGTGATTGCAGGCGTGATCCTGTTTGTCATGCTCAACGGCATCCTCTTAGGCGACCCACTATTCGGCTTAAGGTTAAGCGACTGGCGTGCCTTTTTTGGCTCCTATGTATCCCATGCCGCAGATTCGGTCTGGCATGCTTATCATCACGACTGGTACCAGGGTTACTGGTTTGAGCATACGCTGATCCCCTTTGTATTGTTCCTCATCAGCGGTGTGTTGATCAACCGCAAAGCACACATCAGCCGCAAGCTGGTGTGGAGCGTGCCCCTGGCCTTCATTGCCTTTCTAATCCTAACGATCAATATCCGTTTTGGCTATATGACGCGCTTTGGACTGCCGATCCTACCCGTCTTGTGTGTATTGGCCGCCCAGTTTATTGATCTGAATTGGGCAGAGTCTAGCGGAAATCGAAAAGCAATCCTGCTTTATGGGGCACTGGGGATGGGGGCCTTGCTTGGCATCCGCTTCTTAATGCGTTTTGTCGCACCCCTGATGGATTGGAACTTGCAGGCGGTTGTAAGCCTGTACTATTACCCACTTTTGCTGACCCTGCTGTTCGCCTCACTGTTCCTCTTACCAGATAAACTGACTCGAAACATCGCCAACCTGGTCATCATCCTCTCCATTCTGTTGTCTCCCTTTATCACCAATATGCGCCTGATGTTCATCACCCGCATGAACGAACGCATCTTCAACCAGGCCGGTTTACCCCTGTCAGAATTTGAGGAGGAAATCAGTTTTTTCCCCGAGATGCGTTTTTATTCTATAGACTCGGTTTTTGAAGGTGCCAGGATCCGCATTGGCAAAGACATCAATGAGCTGATGGTGCTGTTCAACGTTTACTTTGATGCCAGCGCCACCCGGGAGAACTTCACCTTTGTTCATGCACCCCATGATGTCTACCCGGATATCGTTGATGAAGTCTATGATTACGTCCTGATCACAAATGTCGAATGGCAAGAGATTGAAAGCAATCCTCAGCAGTACGATACAGTAACCAACCTGTATGAGACACTTTTCAGCCACACCGGCCAATGGGTGCTGCTGAAACCCCATCGCTGATGCCTTTTGCAGACTACCAACAAAAAGAAATAAACTACCACTTTCATGATACAGAATACTAAGTGCTTCGACTAGAACACAAACGAAACCCAATAGCATAGCTGCACCAACTGCCTTTTATTTCGGTGTAAATGCGTGAAGAAACATTTACATTCCTATATTTATCACCCCAAAAACCACCACGAAGCGGCCAACGATCATGATCGTTATCAAAGTAATTGGCCTGCCACTCCCATACATTCCCGCTCATATCCATCACTTTATGTGGTTCGGATTCACCCTGGGGGTACATCCACACCGGTGTAGTGCGCCGGATGCCGCTTTCCCACGTATTGCAATAAGGTGTAATTTCCTCTTCAGGGTTATCGAGTTTACCAAAGGCATACCGGCCCTTTTCATCACCACCCGCCGCCAGCACCCATTCATCTTCGCGCGGCAGGCGGATCAGCTTAGGTTTTGCCAGGCCCTGCTTGCCTTCTTCCAGCTCGTCCCAATTTGCCTGCAGCCATTTGCAATAGGCATTCGCCTCCAGCCATGTGATGCCCACCACCGGCACAGCAGCACGACGACCGCCAAACCGCAGGTCTCGCCAGAATAGGGGATACAACACCCCTTCTTCAGCACGCATTTTATTGATTTTCATGAATAATTTGAACAAAATCCGTCCAGTATCCCTGCTAGTGCCTGAATCACGATACACATCATCCAGTAAAGTATATTTTGGGAAATCAATCCATAGATCAGGGTTACTAAAGTGTTCGGACTGTAAAAAGCGGGCATACTGGGCATTGGTGACCGGGTATTTCCCAATCAGAAAAGATGGGGTTGTTTCATTTCTAGGAATTTCAACAAATGCGTACAGGTCTTCAGGGATGTAGCCCAACTCGTCCAAAGCGTCGGCACAATCGGAACGCAGAATAGGAGCAACACGACCAGGCTGGTTTGGCTCTTTCGTATCAAAATCTAAATCTTTTGAAACCAGTTCTAAATCTTCTTTAATTTTTCGCTGTGCATTG
>SLIC01000244.1 GCA_007135845.1 Candidatus Brevefilum sp. | reverse complement strand
GATTTTGAAGGGCAGTCTCTTTAGATCTCGCTGGTCTCCAGACCAGCGAGTGCTCCTGACCGCAAGTCTCCAATATCGTTAACCAGCAATTGGTTTGATACATCCAGCACAGGTTGTTTTGATCATCCTTTTTGTTACACCAAGGACACCTTTGTGACATCTTTTTGAGATTGCTTCTCACCTCTTCGAGGTGATCGCAAAGACAATTAAGTTGTGAATAGGGAATGGAATATATCTCGCTGGTCCTTCCAGGCGGCTTCGCACTTTCCAGGGTGCAAAGCCATCTAAAGAGATCAGCGAGTGCTTTTGACCGTAGGTGTCCACGATTGTTACCCGATAACAGAGCGTATTCTTCCAACCAGTTTCTTATTCGCCGGGTACATGATCTGGCGCCATCAGCCTGGGGTCGATGGGTAACTTGACCGGGTAGCCGTGCTTCTGCCAGAGGTCTTTGGCCAGGCGCAATGGATCACAGGGTACACCCTGGGATTGAAAATATTCGCATAGGCGATGGATGTCCCTTTGGAAGATGGCATAAGCATTACGGTTGACCCCGGGCTCGATTGCCTGGGGGAAATCGATCAGGCAGATTTCTCCTTCAAAATAGAGGATATTATAGGCAGAAAGGTCCCCATGCACGCGCTGGTTGGCGAGCATGATATCAACGTTTTCGAGGACGCTGTGAAAGACGTGCTGGGCTTCACTTGCTGTCAAGTTGACGGTGTTGAGGGTCGGCGCAGACAGGTCATCCCAACCGATATAGGTCATCAAGATGGCATTGTTTCCGCTGGCAAAGGGCTTAGGGACAGCAGCACCTGCACCGTAGAGGCGTGACAGGGTTTGGAATTCGTGCTCAATCCACGATGTGTGCATCATGCGCATCCCAATCGTGGTTCGCTTGTGGATGGCATGCAGTGCCCCGCCGTCGGTGATCTTGCGTCCCTCATCGTCCAGATGGTCCCTGCCTTCGCGGTAGAGAGAATCGTTGCGCAGTTGACGGAACTTCCGCGGTCGGTAGACCTTGGCTGCCAGGTATGGTTCGCCGATGGTTGCATTTGCCAGGCACTGGTAAACAGAGGCTTCCTTACCGCCACCTTTTATCAGCCGAAGAATGTCATCAAACCAGTGCTGGTTATAAAAATCCGCCAGGGAATCAATCAGCCAGGCTTTTTCGTGTTTGGCAGCATGGTAGCTGAATTGGAGCTCGTTCTCACTTTCAGCAAGTTCTGACATCTCATCGGGGGCCGCCTGGCGCCGCATTGGGTTATGTTTATGGCGCAAGTCATCATCGGGTACATTGCGGATGTGGGGTAAGTTTTCTAGATCCTCGATTTGCTCGTAAAGGTCAAAATTGTTAATGGTCATCATAATCTTTTGTTGCATTCCTTAATATTTATACAAACGGATACCATCATAAAACCTGGTTTGTACCAGGAGAGATGTATTCTGCAGTTTTTGCTTTCTGGGAAAAGAAAAAACCACAGGCGCTGCCTGTGGCTGATCAGGAAAAGTCCAAGACTAATAACTGAATTGACCAGCAGGAAGCGCGTTGATATATTGTCTTTGCGTGATGATTAAGCTGTCTGACATTAAACTAGCCTCCTTTCTGGTCTGTGTTGATTGACTGGCAAAAGTGTAATCGATGTTGATCAGCATGTCAAATGGGATTGTCGGATGTTTAAGTTAATGCTCTAGACTGGGAACCCAACTTCTCCTTCATCTTCTCCAAGAGGGCATCATCCGGGGAAGTTTTCGTCAGGCTGTACATGAACACCGCCAGCATCATCTCACAATCTGCCACTTCTTTACTGATATCCTCTTTCCTAACACGGTCGTTATTCCTCACCCAACCGTCCACACGGGAGACGATTTCATCAGCATGAAAACCTTCGTCAGCAAAGATTTTCAGCATCCTCACCTCTTCATCCGTGAGCTCCATTTCATGGTGCACCAGGTAAGCTTCGGCCAGCTCGCCCACCTCTGAAAGGAAAAACCATAAGGCGTCCTTGGCAGAAGGCCATTGCAAACCGCGTGCCTGGTAATATTTTTGGATGATCTGGATGTCCATGTGTGCTCCTTAGTGTGCTGGTTAAAACCCAGAGGTTATTATACATGACAACTTCGCACTGAGCTGCTGGCTTGGCAATTGTCCTGGAGCAAATTTGTTTTTATCGAAATCAGGTCATTAACCAGTATAATAAAAGAAAAATCAGGGAAATGTTTATGGACCTAAAACATGTTATTCAAATAGCACAAAAGAAACTTACAGCATTTTACCAGCGGGCGAACAAATTGTCCGGTGGGACATTAGAAATCATCCGGATCGCTGTGGAGCGTTTTGGTGAAGAACGTGGGTCAGAAGCAGCTGCCAGCCTGGGGTATTACGCGTTTTTCTCCATCTTCCCGATGCTGTTGGTGTTTATTGTTGTTGGCAGCTTTTTTATGGATAAGCGTGTGGTCCAGGACCAGTTGTTGACTGCACTGCAAGGCACCATCCCGATGGCTGAAAGCCTGGTCATTCTAAATATCAACCATGTCCTTGAACTGCGCGGGACAGTTACTCTTATTGCCCTGGTTTCGCTGATTTGGGTGTCGACCAACGTCTTCAATATATTAGCAATGAATATCAACCGCGCCTTTCTTCGAGCAGAGCGGCTGGATTTTGTTAAGGGGCGGTTGCGGGCTTTGATGATCTTCTTTGGGCTGGGCTTTTTGCTCCTACTGTCCCTGGCGGTTTCGACGCTTATTGGGCTGATCCCGACGATCGAGTTACCCATCACTGGGGTGAATTTAAATGAGACAATCATTTGGAAGGTCGGGGTATACATGGTGTCGATTTTGTTGAACTGGCTCATGTTTTGGGCTTTGTACCAATGGGTGCCAACCGTCTCTGTCAGCCGAAGGGCATCTCTTATCGGAGGCTTGATTGCCGGTGTGACCTGGATGCTGCTTAATAATAGTTTTTCCTGGTTTCTCAGCAGCAGTCTTAATCAGTATCAGCTTGTGTATGGCTCTTTAGGGTCAATCGTGGCACTTTTATTCTGGGTGTACCTGACGGCGATTATTATGTTGATGGGTGCCCACTTAACTGAATCGATCCAAAGGGCCAGGCAACAGCGGTCTGATGGTTAAAGGCGTGGCAGGATACCCACGATTTTCACCAGTTGGCGAGGGTGCCCTGTTGGTGACCTTCGGGGAAGGCATATCGGCACAGGTCAACCACCAGGTACGTTTGATTGATAAACGCATGCAGGAGACGCCACTTGCTGGCATCATTGAGTGGGTCCCGGCATACGCCAGCATCCTCGTACTGTATGACCCATTTCAGATTCAGCTCACAACCTTAAAAAACTGGGTGAAAAGTTGTTTCTCTGCACTATCAGCCACGTCCGAGCCTTCTCCTAAGCAGGTGGACATCTCCGTGCGTTATGGCGGGGTGGATGGACCGGATCTGCCCTTTGTGGCAGAATTTCATGGTATTTCCCAGGCTGAAGTCATTAGAAAACATACCGAACAGGTTTATTTCGTTGGTATGATGGGTTTCTTGCCCGGTTTTGCCTACCTGATGGGGTTAGATCCGGGTTTGTCTACACCGCGGCTTGATCAGCCAAGAACGCATGTACCAGCAGGATCGGTTGGCATTGCGGGGATGCAAACTGGGGTTTATCCCCTGGACTCACCGGGCGGCTGGCGGTTGATCGGCAGGACAAACCTGGTGCTGTACGACCCGCTGCATGAACCGCATTTCACCCTCTCACCGGGGGATGAAGTAAGTTTCGTGTCGGCACAGGAACGCTTGCAGCCATGACTTTAACGATTCAGCAAGCGTCCTTGTTCTTGAGCATCCAGGATGCTGGCCGGTTTGGTTACCAGCGCTTTGGCATGCCCGAATCTGGACCCATAGATTGGTGGGCTTTCCGAGCTGCGAATCGGCTGGTGGGTAATGGTCCCACTGCGGCCTGTGTGGAGATTGGATTTTCAGACGCTGAAATATGGGTTAAAGAGCGATCATTATTGGCAGTTGCTGGAGCAGGCTATCAGCTTTTTGTGAATGCCCGCCAGCTGCCCTTATGGATGTCTTTTGTTGCCAAGCCCGGGGACCGGTTGCGATTTAAAAAGGCTTCCGGCGGGAATTGGGTCTACCTGGCAACCGCAGGCGGGGTTCAATCCCCGGTGTGGATGGGCTCGCGCAGCACTTTCCCGGCCGCTGGCTTGGGGAAGAAGCTTGTCGAAGGGGATCAATTATCCTTATCAGCTTTGGCAGGTGAAAGTGCGGCTCTGGCTGGAAATATTATGCCTGAAAGTCAGCGCCCACACTATGCTGACAACGTCTTACTGCGGGTAATTCCAGGCCCTCACCAGGAACGCTTTTCACCGTCAAGCAGGACGAAATTCTGGGAAACCCCTTATTCCGTTTCCACACAATCGGACCGGATGGGCTATCGTCTGGAAGGGCCAACCTTGATGCATACCAACGGCGCAGACCTTGTTTCACAGGGCATGATATTGGGGCAGATCCAGGTGCCGGGTAACGGTCAACCGATTGTGATGATGCCTGACCATCCCACCACGGGTGGTTATACCTACATCGGCACGGTGGCAAAGGTTGATCTGCCCTTACTGGTGCAGCTGGCGCCGGGTGGCGGGACACTGCATTTTAAGCCTTGTGAGATAAATGAAGCCCAGGCCTTATGGGGGACGGCGATTGAAAAGATTGATTCAACCTGTCAGTTCGAGGAGGATTTATGGTTAGGTCTTTAGCCGTTGATCTTAACTGTGACCTGGGGGAAGGGTTTGGTCGGTATCACCTGGGGCAGGATGAAGCCATGATGCAATGGATCACCTCTGCAAATATCGCGTGTGGGTTCCACGCAGGGGATCCGGAGGTCATGGCGCGCACCGTCGAATTGGCACAGGGTCACGGCGTGGCCGTGGGTGCTCATCCCGGGTACCCGGATCTGCAGGGGTTTGGGCGGCGCGACATGGCGTTGTCCCAAAGCGCGCTGGCTGCCGCCATCTGCTACCAGTTGGGTGCCCTTTCAGCCTTTACCCGCATGGCAAAGACGAAACTGGTGCATGTCAAGCCGCATGGGGCATTGTACAACCTGGCAGCCCGGGACTACCCTACAGCGTTAACGATTGCTGAGGCGGTGCTTTCATTTGATCCACAGCTGATCCTGGTTGGGCTGGCAGGGTCTGAACTGGTGCGGGCGGGGCGGGACGTGGGACTGCGGACGGCTAACGAGGGCTTTCCAGATCGGGCTTACCTGCCGAATGGTCAGTTAATGCCCAGGAGCCAGGTAGGTGCGTTGATCAGTGAACCAGAACAGGTGGCTGTGAATGCGGTGCAACTGGTGAGGGATGGGATCACGCAAGCCGGTGAAGCGATCAGGATCGACACGCTGTGTTTGCATGGTGATCATGATGCTGCTGTAGAGAACGCCCGGCTGGTGAAGCAGGCATTGATACGGGCAGGTGTTGAAATCCGGCCGTTGGATCAAATTATCGCCCAGTAATGCATCAGAAGTTCAACAAATCAAAATAACAGAAGGTTTTTGAATAATTTCTTCTGGCATCCTTAAAAATCCAAATTGCCTGGCCAGAAAGGATTAAGGCTCGGTTTTTCCTGTATAATAGGCTTAGTATTCTCAATACTTTGTATTTATTGGCCCATGGCTAACTGCTTATGCCAGCCGAGTGTACAAAAATTTTTGAGAAGAAGAATCTCACATGTTTTGAGATTGGGGTACCTGAAATCAATATTGTTTGATTGAGGGCTTATGGAGAAGAAAAACTTTATAAAGAGGATTTTTACAGGCCGACGGGGGCGACAGTTAAAGGAATATCTTACTGCTTATATTTTTATCGCCCCTGCGACACTACTGATTTTTATTTTTGGTATTTTCCCGGTGTTTTTTGCACTATATGTGAGTTTACATCGCTGGCGCATCGTGCGGGCGGATATGATTGGCCTGGCGAATTATGTTACTGCTGTCGGCAACTTGGCTTATGTGATTACTTTTTTCTTGGGTCTGGGTGCACTGGTTGGTGTTTATTTTCTCCTTAAGAAAACCCTGAAAATGCAACGAGAATATGGTGATCAGCCCTGGTTGACCATTTTGCCAGGATTGCTATTTGCAGGCGTAGGTTTTTCCTTTCTCAACTGGTTTTACCACGCTCTTCCAGAGGTGCTGGATATCGGTTTCAAATTGCGGGGTTTGGAGAGGGACGAAATTGTGTTTTTGGATTTCCTGGTGGATGCCTTGCGAGCAGAAAGCGTGCTCCCAGCCTGGCGTACCTTTCGGTGGATCTTCCTTGCTGCTGTGGTTGTCAGTGTGATTATCTATAGATTGTGGCGAAGCCGAAATAATTTAATCTACCAGGCTTACTTTGCAATGACCTTTTTGGCACTAGGCATTGGTGTCGGGCTGCTTTATTTCACCCTGCAGGAGGTGAGTGCCGCTTATGCGGCTGCATTGAGTGAAGGTGTCGATCCAGGCATCTGGCCGCAGGTCATTACGATTAGCAGCGGTGTTATTTTGCTTATTGCCGCCTGGTTGATCTGGAGCAGAGCCGAAAAGCAGCATACAAATTCTGGGTTTTGGCTCCACATACTGTCGGCAGTGGTCTTATTGATCGGGGGTTGGGTCTTGATTGGTGAGCTCCCAGCGATCATCGCGGGCGGTGATACAAAAGTTTGGGATGGTTTAAAGGT
>SLIC01000082.1 GCA_007135845.1 Candidatus Brevefilum sp. | reverse complement strand
TTGTGTCGAACAGGTAGTTAAAGCGGAAACCATAGTCACGGAACAGGCAGATCAGGTCGTATTCGGCGGCATGAAACACCTTCAGGATGCGGTTCGTCTTGAAGATTTCTTCCAGTGGAGAGAGGTCCGGCAAGACCAAGGCATCGATCAGGTAGTCTTTATCCCGCGATGAGAACTGGATCAGGCAGACCTGTTCACGGTAGGCGTAAAGGCTGTTCGATTCGGTGTCAACCGCGAGGACATCCTGCGCAGCCAGTTCCCTGGCGGCCAGGCGCAGTTGTGCGGGTTGGTTTACAAAGACTAGTTCAGTGTGCTGTAATGATTTCGGCATAGGGTGATTATAGCTTAGGTTAGTGAATGGTGAAAAGGGAATGGTGAGTAGGAACCAGGTATCAGGTATGAGGTATTGGGTATGAGGCGATTAGGAATGAGGTCATCAGGAAGTAGGCGATTAGTTATTAGGCAATAAGGAGTAAGGCGACTATGGTGAGAACGATTATGTTTGGTGCTATAATCGGCGATGAGAAGAACAATTTTGCGGAAATATGAATTATGTTGATACTTAAAGCTATCAGCTATCAGCTATCAGCTATCAGCTATCAGCTATCAGCTTTCACCTTTGAGCTTTCAGCTATTTACGGAGATCATCATGCGAGCAGTTATTCAACGGGTTAAAGAGGCACAGGTCACAGTGGAGAGTGAGGTTGTGGCCAGGATCGGGCAGGGTCTGGTGATCCTGGTGGGTGTGGCGCCAGGTGATTCCATGGCGACAGCCGAGCAGTTGGCGGAAAAGATCGCTCACCTGCGCATTTTTGAGGATAAAGATGAGAAGATGAACCTGTCTGTGCTGGATGTGGGGGGTGAGGTAATTGTGGTGTCACAGTTTACACTGTATGCCGATACCAGCCGCGGCCGACGGCCTTCCTTTATTGGAGCGGCTAAGCCCGACCTGGCTGAGCCCCTGGTGACTGCTTTTTCTGAAACACTCACCGATCGCGGTGTGGCAACACAGACCGGTGTTTTTGGCGCCCATATGCAGGTGGGGCTGGTCAATGACGGTCCGGTGACCATTTTGATGGAATTTTAATAAGGGTTTTTGTGAAACTGGCTTGTGTCTGAGCTTGCCGGGAATGGTCTCTCGCTTTAAATACATCACCGGGTCACCTGAAAAGGCGCCCGGTGTTTTCTTTTTAGTTTGATATCAATTTAAGCAGCGCAGGGCATTTACCCGTTGCCGTCAGCCAAGCGGGCGGCGCGCAGGGTATTGCGCAGCAGCATGGCGATGGTCATGGGGCCAACGCCGCCAGGCACGGGGGTGATCGCACCAGCAACCTCGCCAGCTTCCTCATAATTGACATCACCGACAAGGCGGTAGCCGCTCTTGCGGGTCTCATCCTCAATACGGTTAACGCCCACATCGATCACGATCGCGCCGGGTTTGATCCAGTCACCGCGTACATACTCCGGGATGCCAACCGCGGCAACCAGCACATCGGCTTCTCGAATCAGGGCTGGAATGTCCTTGGTGCGCGAGTGGCAGATGGTGACGGTGGCATTCTCTTTCACCAACAGCAGGCTGACCGGCATGCCGACGATGTTCGACCGGCCTAACACAACCGCATTTGCACCTGATAATTGAGCCCCGCTGTGCTCCAGCAGGTACATCACACCGGCAGGTGTGGCGGGGATGAAGAGCGGTTCGCGGCCCTTTTGTGCCAGGCGCCCGATGTTGACCGGGTGAAAGCCATCTACATCCTTTTGCAGGCTGATCGTGTTAAGGACGCGTTCCTCATCTAAACCAGCCGGCAATGGGAGTTGAACCAGGATGCCGTGAATTTTTGGGTCCGCATTCAATTGTTGTACCAGTTCCTCGACTTCTTCCTGGGTGGCATCGGCCGGGAGCTCATGTCCAATCGAGAGGATGTTGGCTTCCTGGCAGGCTTTGTGTTTCATTCGAACATAAACCTTTGAAGCAGGATTATCGCCAACAATGACGGTTGCTAAGCCAGGGGCAGGAAGTCCTTTTTCTACTCGTTCTGCGACCTTATGTTTGACCTCTTCACGCAGTGATTCCGCGATGGCTTTTCCATCTATTAATTTTGCACGCATTTAACCTCCAATAGTAAGAATTTTTGTAACTACTCAGCCTGCAAGAGAATTGCCTCTTAAGCAGAAGGGATGTCTGAGTAGCAACGAATTTATAAAATTATACCTGAACAACGGTTATAATCTTATCATGATGACCGCAAATTCAGATACCCAGTTCATGGTGGTAGGTATAGCAGGTGGTACCGGCTCTGGTAAAACCACCCTGGCTGACCTGATTCTAAAAAGCATGGGGCATGAGAAGATCGCCTATCTCTCCCATGATGCCTATTATAAAGATCAAAAACACCTGCCAACCGAGGAACGTGCCAGGGTTAATTACGATCACCCTGATTCCCTTGAAACCGATTTGATGGTCCACCACATCCGCCGGCTGTTGGAAAATGAAACCATCGAAGTGCCAGTTTATGATTTTTCAACCCACAGCCGCAAGGAAAAAACGGTCAAAATTGAACCTAAACCAGTTATTTTGGTGGAAGGCATCCTGATTTTCACAGAAAAAAACCTGCGTGATTTATTTGATATGAAGATCTTCGTCGATACGGATGCTGATATTCGCTTTATCCGCCGTTTGTCGCGGGATGTTGAGGAACGAGGTCGAACGGTAAAATCGGTGATTGACCAATATTTGCAAACGGTGCGTCCGATGCACTTGGAATTTGTGGAAACATCAAAACGTTATGCCGATATCATTGTGCCAGAGGGGGGATTGAATGTGGTGGCTCTGGATATGGTTATCGCCCGCTTGCAATCATTATTGAACGGAGAACTGCCCATTGAAGCCAGACGAAAACCCAGCTCTGACTGAAGAAGCCCAGCCAAAGGACCCCCTTGCCCTGACAGAACGCCTATCAAAGCGGACTCTGAACATTATCCGTGCTGTCGCACTGGTTGTAGTCATCACTCTGACGGTCATCTTGGTGATCAACCGCGATCGACTTCAAGGTCTCCAAGCCTATGGGTATCCAGGCATTTTTTTGCTTTCGGCATTATCCTATGCAACCGTCCTGTTTCCTGTGCCCGGTGTGATGTTCACCTCGGCTATGGGCGCTGTGTTCAATCCCTTTTGGGTAGCCGTCGCGGCTGGCACAGGTGCTGCCGTCGGAGAACTCTCCGGTTATTTGGTTGGATTCAGCGGGCAGGCGGTTTTTGAGAATTCCACACGATATGAGCGTGTGGTGCAATGGATGCAAAAATTTGGTGACATCACGATCCTGGTGCTGGCCACAATCCCCAATCCCCTGTTTGATGTGGTTGGCATGCTGGCCGGCGTCTTGAAATTGCCTATATGGAAATTTTTACTCTATTGTACGATCGGGAACATCATTAAAATGATGATGTTTGCCTTTGCCGGTGACTGGTTGGTCAGGACTTTGGGGGGACTATTTTGATCGTCGGTTTTGACAGATAGGGGTTGTGAGCATTTTGCCTTAGCAGAAAGGAAGCCATGGATAAACAAGCTATTGATGGATACATTAAAACCCATCTTGATCGCAGTGTTGCGGAGCTTTCCCGGCTGTGTGCACAGCCCAGTGTGGCAGCACAAAATTTTGGGATTGATGAATGTGCCGCACTGGTAGCCGATGCCTTAAAATCACGGGGATTTGAAGTCAAAATTATGTCGACCGGCGGCTCGCCGGTGGTGTTTGCCGAGCGTGACGGCCGCAGCGATGCAACACTGGTTGTTTATAACCATTACGATGTGCAGCCGGCAGAACCTCTAGAATTGTGGGATTCCCCCGCTTTCGAGCCGACCATACGTGATGGCAGGTTGTATGCCAGGGGTGTGGCGGATAACAAGGGTAATTTCTGCTCACGCCTCCACGCCATTGACGCAGTGCTGGCTGCAGAGGGTGAGCTTCCCTGCCGTGTCAAGTTCGTGGTGGAAGGTGAGGAAGAGATTGGTAGTGTTAACCTGGAACCCTTTGTGAAGAAAAACCAGGACTTACTGGCCGGCGATGTGTGCGTGTGGGAAATTGGCGGCGTTGACCATGAGAATGTGCCGATCCAGATGATCGGTTTGAGGGGTATCTGTTATGTGGAGCTGAAGGTGCGTACCGCCAACCGGGATGTCCATTCGGGTGTGGGGGGATCCATCTTCCCCAATGCCGCCTGGCGTTTGGTGTGGGCTTTGAGCAGCTTGAAAGACGAACATGAGAAGATTAACTTGCCCGGATTCTATGACACCGTTGTACCACCCACAGAACGAGAAATTGAGTTGATGGCACAACTGCCGAGTATGTTGGATTATTACCGCGAGGATTTTGGACTGGATGGGTTCCTGAAGGGCATTGAAGATCCCCTTGAGCTGGCGATTGAGTCTGTCTATCAGCCGACCTGTACCATCTGCGGGCTCACAGCAGGGTATCAGGGTGAAGGCTCAAAGACCGTGCTGCCTGCTGAAGCCAGTGCCAAGGTTGACTTTCGCCTGGTCCCAGATCAGACGCCCAAACAAGTTCTGGCTCAGCTCAGGCAACACCTGGACGACCATGGGTTTAGGGATGTTGAAATTGAGGATCTTGGCGGAAATCCTGGTGCCAAGACCGACCCTGATCATCCAGCGGTGCAGTTGGCCATTAATGCCGCCCAAGATGTTTATGACCAGCCAACGCGTATCATACCGATGATCGGTGGTTCTGGACCTAACTATATCTTCCAGGAGTACCTGGGTCTGCCAATCATCTCCTCTGGCGCGAGTGATTCCAACAGCCGGGTGCACGCCCCAAATGAGTCGATCAACCTTAAATTGTATGAGAAGGCTGCCAAACATTTCGCCCGTATTTTGCTCGAAATGGGGAACTATTGACGAGTAATGATCATGGTTGCGTGGTGCAAGATCATTTTGTTGAAACGCTCGCTTTTCAACGCTCTGGAAGGTGTGGAAGGGATGTTTCTTCCCCTAATTTAAAAGAACGGGTAATATAGTGGGGTTACATTTGGGCAATTATCAAAATACGAGCTCATCTAACCTGCCCGTGAAATTTCCATGAATTCCTGATTTGCTGGATTGAGATGTTGATTGAGTTTGATTCAGTATTGACGCGGCTGCAGGTGAGGGGAATGTATTTTGAACAATAAGGAGTATGATGGTTTATGACGACGATGAATAGCACAAAGAAACTCACCCCTGCTGTTGATTGGTTTCTTCGGTTCTTTAAAGGAATTATGGTTGGAATCGGGTTTATTACACCCGGGCTATCTGGTGGGGTACTAGCCGTGGTGTTTGGAATCTATGAGCCATTGATCCGTTTCTTGGGGAACTTCAAATACAAATTCATTCAAAATGTGCTCTATTTCATTCCGGTGGGGATTGGCGGGATCATCGGTATGGTTGCCTTTGCTGCCGTTGTTGATATTGCATTTACCCACAATCCAGCCCTGTTCACATGGCTGTTTATTGGATTTATCGCCGGCACATTCCCCTCCTTATTTAGAACCTCAGGTGAGCAAGGCAGGAACTGGTGGCATTGGGTGATCCTGGCCGTTTTCGCTGTTGGTACTTTATCCTTGATGTTGTGGATGGAAACATTCCGGGTTATTCAGCTTGAATCGAACTTCATTAATTGGGTCATGAGCGGTGCGCTGATCGGGTTGGGTGTGGTGGTTCCCGGCATGAGCCCCTCCAATTTCTTGATTTATTTGGGCTTGTACCAGCCGATGGCCGCCGGTCTGCGTGTGCTTGACCTGGGTGTGGTGATCCCACTGGCGCTGGGCGGGATCGCGTGTGTTTTGATCTTCGCCAAGCTGGTCGCCTTCTTGTTTAGAAAATACTATGCACTCATGTATCATTTCATCCTGGGCATTGTGGTGGGCTCCACCCTGGCGATCATACCCGAAGGTGTCACCGGCTGGGATATCTTTCTGAGTATCTTGCTGTTTGCCTTTGGCGCGCTGTGCTCTTTTGGCTTATCAAAACTGGACGAAAAGTTTGAGCGTGAGGATTTGTTTGCCTGAAGCATGGTGAATGGTGAAGGGTGAATTGTGAGTAGGGAGTAATTGATCAGGAATTGTGAAGTACGGTTGAAAAACTGGACTGGTCAAATATTTCTTATACCCAATACCCAAAACCTGCAATTTGGATACGCTGACTGGTTCATCAATAACCATTCACGTTTCACTATTCCCTATTCACCATATTAAATCACATCTATAATCAAATACAACCATGCCAATTTACGATCGGTTTGCATCTATTTACCAGCGCGGGCCGTATGTGCGCTTTACACAGAACCTGGCTGATTCCGTACTGCTGGAATATCTCGAGTCGCTGGGGGTTCATCCCACTCGCCTGTTGGATGTTGCCTGTGGTGAGGGCAGTTTTGCCGTGGCAATGGCTCAAAAAGGCTGGCAGGTCACTGGTGTGGATCAGTCGCAGCCGATGATTGACCTGGCATGCGCCCGGGCCAGCGCAGCAGAAGCAGCGGTGGAATTCTTTGTGGAAGACATGCGCAGCCTCCCTTATAAAGGTGAATTTGATCTCGTCACCTGTTTTTTTGACAGCATGAATTACCTGCTGACCATCAGGGATTTGCAGGAGGCAATTCGGTGTGCCTTTGAGTCGCTAAAACCTGGCGGGATGTATATTTTCGATATGAATACCATTTACGGGTTGGCGGTGGATTGGATGCGCGAGAAGACCTATATCC
>SLIC01000243.1 GCA_007135845.1 Candidatus Brevefilum sp. | reverse complement strand
ATTTTTACAGCATCCATGGGTGAGTAAACAACCTGTACCTGACCACCGGATGCCCGCACAGAAAACAGGTCACCCTCAGAACCTGGTACTCGCAGCATATCGCCAAAGGAGGTAAAGATCACATTTGGCTGCCTGGCAATCCATTGCGCTTTGTCGATTAGCTCCAATGCCGTTACACAGACCGGGCATCCTGGCCCATGTACCAGCTCGATTTCTTTAGGCAGAAGCTGGTCCAGCCCATATTGCATGATGGCATGGGTTTGCCCGCCGCAGATTTCCATCAAAGTCCATTTATTGCTGATTGTTTGATGGATTTGCGAAACGACCTTTTTCACCCGTTCTGCATCGCGGTAACCAGCCAGGAACTCAGGCATGATCCTGATCCTCCTGGTTGGCAAGATCCTCCATCTCTCGGAAAATGTCCAGGGTCTCTTGTGCTTCTTCTTCACTAAGCAGGTTCAAGGCAAATCCAGCATGGATGATGGTCCAATCACCTGGTTTTGCTTCCGGAATGACCTCGATACAAACCTCGCGGGTGACTCCACCAAAATCTACATTTGCCATTTTGGTCCCGTGGTCATCATAGATAGAGATAATTTTTCCTGGTATGCCAAGGCACATAATCTACTCCTTGTCCTGTTGTAGGCGAATTGCTGTGGACAATGCCTGTCCGAGTGAAATGCATTCATCATTGGGTGGTGTAAGGTGATGAATAAGGGGTTGTAATCCATTTTGTTCGAGTAAGGTGAGGGTTTTATTAAGCAAATACATGTTTTGCCAAACACCGCCAGAAAGAGCAACCTTTTGTATGCCATGGGTTGAACGAAGGATCATGGCAATCTCCAAAGCAATCTGGGCGATTGTATTGTGAAAGCGGGCTGAAATGACCGGCTGGCTCTCACCGCTGTTAATATCGCGCAGAATGGCTGAAATCATGTCTTTAACATCAATCTGGCATCCATCTAACTGCCATGGATAATACCCTGTTTCATCTTGATCGACCAATGCCTCTAACTCAATTGCGGCCTGTGCTTCGTAGCTAACTTCCATACACACACCAATTAAAGCTGAGACCGCATCAAACAGGCGTCCCATACTGGAAGTTAGGGGTGTATTAACTTCATTCTCTAACTGGGCTTTTAATATATCCCGTTCCATGGCTGAAAGGGCAATAACCGGGGCTAAATTCGCTTGCCAAGGCAGTTGGTATGACCAGAGCATGCTCAATGCCATGCGAGCGGGTTTGCTGATTGCCAGGTCACCACCGGGCAGCGGGATTGGTTTCAGGTAATAGGCGCGTTCAAAGTCCTGGGCATTTCCAATCAGCACCTCACCCCCCCAAATGGTGTCATCAGCACCGTAGCCAGTGCCGTCAAATATTAAGCCCGCAATCTGCTCTTCGTGCGGAATCTTATGTTCAATCATGCAAGCAACCAGGTGCGCAAAGTGATGTTGGATTGCATTTTGGGCTAAATTTTCGTGTTGTATTCTTTCTTTTGCATACAGGGTAGCAATATAGTCCGGGTGCAGATCATACCCAATGGCGTTGGGTTGGATACGGAACAACCTCTCGTAATCGTTGATGGCCTGGTTGTAATCCTGGTATGTTTCCCAGTTTTCCATCTCACCGATATAGTGGCTGATGAAGGCATATTTATCCCTAACCAGGCAAAAAGTATTTTTCATATGCGGACCTGCCGCCAGAACCTGGGGCATGGATTGAGATAGGCGGATGGGGTTGGGGGCAAATCCCCTGGCTCGCCGGATGGGATAAGGTTTTTCGTTGACAATGGCATATACGGAATCATCAATGCGTCTGTGGATCGGACGGTCGTGCATCAGGAAGCCATCGACAATGCCTGATAATTTATCTCTGGCGGCCTGGTTATCGTGAATGACCGGCTCTTCTGATAGATTACCACTGGTCATCACCAATATTTTGGGAAACCATGGTGCCGGCTCCATTATTAACAGGTGTAAGGGCGTATATGGCAGCATCAGTCCCAGCTTATTGTTGCCAGGTGCGACCGCATCAGCGATATCAGTACCGGGTTTTGCAGGCATTAGCATAATCGGCGCTTGGGGACTTAATAACAGTGATTCAGCTGAGGGTGTCAAAAAGACATACTCGTTGATCGTATTCAAGTTAAAAGCCATCAAGGCGAAGGGCTTTGCTGGACGTTTTTTCCGCTGGCGCAACTTCAGGACGGCTGCCTGGTTGGTGGCATCACAAGCCAGATGGAAGCCGCCTAAGCCTTTTATTGCCAGTATTTTTCCATCTGCCAGGTGTTGCCGGGCTACTTGAATGGCATCTTCCATCTCAGCCTGTTGTTCACCCTGTGGGTTCTCCAGCCAGACCTGTGGGCCACAAGCCGGGCAGGCAATTGGCTGTGCGTGAAATCGTCGATCCAGCGGGTTTTCATACTCCTGACGGCATTTCGGGCACATTGAAAAACCAGCCATCGTTGTGTTGGGTCTGTCGTAAGGGATATCCTTAATAATTGTAAAACGAGGGCCGCAGTTTGTGCAATTGATAAAGGGGTAGCGGTAACGGTGATCGTTTGGATCAAACAGCTCAGTGCGACAATCCCCACAAATTGCCATATCCGGTGAGATGGGTAAAAAATCGGTCGGTTTATCTTTGCTTTGGAGGATTTCAAAGCTATTAAACCCTTGAGGATTGATATCCTGGGTTTCAATCGAGTCAATTGCCGCTAATGGTGGTGCTGAAACGGTGATTGCGTTTATAAAAGCATCCAAATCTTGCTGCGATCCGGTCACCTCAATATCTACCCCGCTGGCCGAGTTCCTGACCCAACCTTTTAAGTCATGGTTTAGAGCAAGATTGTAGATAAAGGGTCGAAAACCAACACCCTGCACTATGCCATTGATATGAATGTGACGGCTTACTGATGGCATCATACCAGAACTTTACGATAGCGATAACTTGGACTTCAACCAATCAAGCCAGCCATCAAAACCCTCACCTGTTTTACAGGATAATGCAAAGGTTTCAAGCCCAGGGTTGAGCATCTCCACGCCTTGACGGAAGTAATCCATGTTGAAATCGATGTATGGTAATAGATCAGTTTTGTTGATGATCAGCACATCCAAACCACGATAAATGTTGGGATATTTGTAGGGTTTATCATCCCCCTCAGGAATGCTGGCAATCAGGACATTGCATTGGGTGCCAAGATCAAAAGCAGCTGGACAGATCAGGTTGCCAACATTTTCCACAATCACCAAATTCAAAGATTCTATCGGTAGTTGATCCAGGGCATCTTCGATCATTACGGCATCCAGATGGCACTCGCCCCCGGTGTTTATTTGCACAGCAGGCATCCCGGCCGCATTGATCTTGTCAGCATCGATCGTTACTGGCGCCGTATCGCCTTCAATGACCCCAATCTGAACGTTATCGTCCAACAAAGCATTAATTGTTGCCAGGATGAAGCTGGTTTTTCCAGCACCAGGTGAAGCCATCAGGTTAATGGCATAAACATTGGCGGTATCCAAGCGGCGGCGATTTTCTTTTGCCAGACGGTCATTGGCATCTAAAATTTTCTCAACAATTTTTATGCGTTTTTCAGACATCTTTACCTTTGTATTTCTATGCTCTGTAAATGGAACTCATCACCAGTAAGAACTCGAATACGCGAGCTGCTGCAGTTCGGGCATGGCATGAGCTCATTAACCAGATGATACTGATGTTCGCAATCCAAACAGACCAATTCTGCTGGAATGCGTTCGAAATGCAGTTTGGCATCCTCGCAAAGGGTATCTTTACTGATTATGTCCCAATAGAATTGAACGGAATCATCAATAATGCTGGACAACTGTCCAATAACGAGGTAGATATCGGTCACTTGGGAAGCCTGGGCTTTCTCGGCGTGCCTACAGGCAATTTCAAGCACACTTTCTGTCACAGAGAGTTCATGCATTATGTAATTATAGTACTTTTATGATAAAAATTGTAGTTTTACACCGAATTGCTTTTATCTTGTTCGGTGATAATTTCCAGTAAGTGTAGGCGATGGTTGAGTAAGTGTGACGCTACAATGTTCGCCAACCGGCGCATTATCACAAACCCGAGCTGACAATCTTTTTCACAACACACCATCAGGGTATTAGCATTAAATGCAAGGAGTTTGGCGTCTTCAATGACAATGGCAGTACAAGTCTTCTGCCTGACAACAGGTGTCATGCTGGACCAACCTATGACATCCAATGATTCAGCAGTAAGGATTGGTATGCTTCCTCTTCCTGGCACAAAGCTTTCTATCCTAACTTTCCCTTCTATAACGATGTACATAAAAGGATGCTGGTCACCCTCTGAAAAGATGACTTCGCCTTTGTTTAGGGATAGAACATCTGCGATATTATTTAACCGCTGAACGCTCTCCATTGGGAGGTCAAGAAACCAGGGAATTGATTTTATGGCAGTTGTTGTCTCAGCTTGATTGAGCATTGACGCGCTTTCTAATCTTCATTGCACTTGAAATTATTACTTACTAAAAATACTATTGATTGCAAAAAAATAAAATTGTATTATGTCATTGGGCATGCGTGACAAGAATCACGCACTTGGTGCAGATGATTTAATCCAAGACCAGATTCGTTGTGTTGCTTCCTGGGCTAAGGCAGCTGTCTTTGGGCTTAATTCACGATTAAATTGAAAACTAAAGCCCCGGACTGAAACCAGGATTGATTCTGGGGCTTTGCCATAGATAATGGCTGAAATCGAGAGGACCGTCTTAGGTGACATGTGATGTGTTAAAGGTGAATTCTCGTACTCCGGCTGCAGCTCAATCCATGAAATCGCTTCGGGGATATCTGCTGTGTGGGCGTCCACAAAGCAAACCCGTTTGTAATGTGAAATGGTTTCTGCGAGTTCGGGAACAATTTGCAGGATGAATTGCAGGTCGACTTGCTCATTTTCAATTTCGATTTGCTCACCTGGATCATCAGGAACTTCGCACCCTACTTTTTCTGCTAAATTCTTGAGAATATGCCATCCAACACCATCGTCCTGTCGGTCAGCGTTTCCATATCCAATCACAAGTGTTTCAGCTTTCATTGTCCTACTCCTGACTGTGGTTAATTGAAAAGTCGCCCCTCTTGATTGTTCTATCAAGAGGGGGGTCGTTTTTATCGTTTGTGTGTTTAAATTAACTGCGTTTCAAGGTCTGAATTAGATTACCCCTGGAGTCATGCAAATCGATCACTATTGGCATCTGACCAATGGCATGTGTTGAACATGAAAGACATGGGTCGTAGGCGCGGATAGCTGCCTCCACCCGATTGAGCATGCCTTCCTGTACATCAGGACCTTTCACATAGGTTTTAGCCACAGAATCGACGGCTTCACTCATTGCCCAGTTATTGTGTCCAGTAGAGACAATTAAATTGACTCGCTCCAATTGACCGTTGGGTTTTGCCCAGTAATGGTGGAGAAGCGTACCGCGTGGGGCTTCGATCACACCTACACCTTCACCTTTGAAATCAAATCGACGATTGAGTATATCATTGCCCATCAAATCCGGGTCGTCGAGGAGCTCTCGTACGCGTTCGGCTGCGAAAAGGGTCTCAATCAAGCGGGCATAGTGATAATACAGGGTCTGGAAAACAGGCTTGCCGTTGTTAATTTTCCGGTAGGTCAACCATTCTTCATGGGCTAAGGGGGTATCAATTTTGTCACAGGTGTTCAAGCGTCCAAGCGGACCAACACGATAAACGCCATCTGGCCAGCCCATCTTCTTGTAATAGGGGAATTTCAGATAGGACCAGTCTTCTACATGTTCGGCAATGATATCCAGGTAATTTTGTGCGCTGAAGTGTTCAAGCTCTTCACCTACATTGTCAACAAGCCGGATATCGCCATCATACAGTTCCAGGCCGTTTTCTGGTGTTACCAGCCCAAAGTAACCGGTGTGAAAGACAGCGAATTTTTCAATGTCTGCAATATTGGCATCTGCCCAATCTTTCATTATTTGGAGACCAATTTGTGTTGTTTCGATGGCTTTATCTATTCCGGAGAGCATATGCTCTCGTTTATCAGCAGTCAGGGCTCGATTAACACCACCAGGTACAGCAAAATTGGGGTGAATGCGCCGCCCGCCGATCTGATAAATGATATCCTGTCCATAGGCACGCAATTCCACAGCCCGAGTGGTGAGTTCTGGGTCAGATCCGATCAAACCAACTACATTTCGAATGGCAGGATCAGCGTCAAAACCCAGGATCAAATCTGGCCCAGAAAGTTGAAAGAAATGCATGCCATGGCTTTGAATTATCTGACCCATGTGCATCAATTCCCTGAGCAAATTCGCTGTGCGTGGAGGCTCAACACCCATCACTCTATCACCAGCTTTTGCAGCAGCCAAATGGTGGCTTACCGGGCAGATACCGCATATACGCGGGGTGATGGAGGGCATTTCAAAGACCATACGGCCTTCGCAAAACTTCTCAAATCCCCGAAATTCATTCACATGAAAATAAGCATGATCAACAGAGCCGTTGTCATTCATGTGGATGGTCACTTTCGCGTGACCCTCAATGCGGGTTACGGGTTCAATTGTAATTTTTTGTGCTACCATTAAAAATACCTCCTAATGCCAATGCAATTTATCATCTTTAATTTCGGGTATGCGACCTTCAGCCAGTTCTGCCAGGGCGTAAAAGATTACATCTGCATGTGGTGGACAGCCTGGGATGTGTAAATCAACCTTGACCACCTCATTGACAGCTCT
>SLIC01000240.1 GCA_007135845.1 Candidatus Brevefilum sp. | reverse complement strand
CCATTGAGATTGAAAGGGATTCATCCCAGCAAAAAAGGATCTGCCCAGAATGAAACTGCCCCAAGATTTTGACTTTAACCAGGGCAACCTCCAGGATTACGCCGATTGCGCTTACCGCTTTTACATGCGCTACATCAAACGTGTTAAGTGGCCGGCATTGGTCGTCGATGATGCTGCACAATTCGAAGACCGCATGCAGGCAGGCGCATATTTTCATCGGCTGATCCAGCAGTTTTTGGTGGGTATTCCTGAAACCCTGATCAGCGAAATGGTTGAAGCACTTTCGTCACGTTTCACAGCGTCCAACACAGACCTTTCCGCCTGGTGGGAAAGTTTCCTGACCCATGTTCCCTCCATGCTGGAGGGCGGGCAACCGTTTGTGGAAACGACCCTGGCAAGCAGCCAGGCAGGTCAGCGGCTGGTGGCAAAATATGACCTGATCATGGTCACCGAGGACGGCCGGCTGACCATCTTTGATTGGAAAACATCTAACAAAACACCACGGGTGGATTGGCTCCTGGACCGCCTTCAAACCAAACTCTATTGTTTCGTGCTAACAGAGGCCAGTTCGCTCTTTTTTGATGGATATTCCATTGAACCAGAGCAAATCACAATGAATTACTGGTATGTATCACAACCAGGAACGCCCGTGTTACTGCCTTACAGCCGAACAGCCTACTCCCAGGATCAAGCACACCTGACCCAACTTATCAACGATATCTGCTCCTCCCAACCAGCTGATTTCCATCGCACCAGCGATCTGAAACAATGCCGCTACTGTGTATACCGCTCTCACTGTGATCGCGGAATTGAAGCGGGAGGTCTGGCTGAATTCGAGGACTTCGACTTAGAGGCTGATGCATTTGCGGCTGAAATTTCATTTGAAGATATCCCGGAGATCAAATTCTAATGCCGCTCGAAGCGGACTTTGCACCTCAAAAACTCTGGCGCTTTCCTGAAAAGGTCACCATCCCACAGGATTTTGAGGACGCCATTGGCGGGCATCCGGTCATCGCTCAAACGCTTTACCAGCGCGGTTACCGGACAGTTGAGGCAGCCCGTGTTTTTCTTGATCCGGATTGCTACCAACCCACACCCGCCAGTGACCTGCCGGATCTGCCAGCTGCCTGTGAGCTGCTGGCCAGTGCGATCCATGATCAAGCCCACATCCTGGTTTGGGGAGATTTTGATGTCGACGGGCAGACCGCCACCACCATCCTGGTTGAAGGGCTGCGCCAGTTGGGAGCGGTCGTCAGCTATCATATCCCGGTTCGTGCAAAAGAATCACACGGTATAAATCAAAGCACGCTTAAAGAAAAACTCAAAACTGGTTTTGACCTCCTGCTGACCTGCGATACAGGCATCACTGAGCATGCAAACATTCAGCTCGTCCGCAACCTCGGGATTCCCGTTATCGTAACCGACCACCACATCCCTGGTAAAACCCTGCCCCCCGCCAATGCCGTCATCAACCCGCAGCGATTGGCTCCCGGTCACCCCTTACACGCTTTGCCTGGTGTTGGTGTGGCTTATAAATTAATTGAAGGTCTGTTTTACTTTCTGGATCATTACCCAGGTGAAGACAGGGACTCTTATCTGGGACATTTACTTGAGTTGGTCGCGCTGGGCATTGTTGCGGATGTTGCCGAACTGCAAGGAGACAACCGCTACCTGCTTCAAAAGGGCCTGCAGCACCTGCGCACCACCAACAGGTTAGGTCTGCAAATGTTATATAACAATGCAGCATTAGACCCCAGCAACCTCAACGAAGGGCATATTGGTTTTCAGATAGCACCCCGATTAAATGCAGTCGGCCGCCTGGGTGATGCCAACCCGATGGTTGAATTTCTCACCACCCAGGATCCCGATCGGGCACGAGTCATCGCTTTTCAAATTGAGGCAATGAATGCCAAACGCCGGTTTGAAACTCGCCAGGTCGAACAGGCAGCAGAAATGCAATTGTCGGCTTCAACCACAGAACGCCATGCCCCAGCCATTGTACTGCACCACCCCACCTGGCCGGGCGGTGTGGTCGGGATTGTCGCCAGCCGCCTGGTTGAACACTATCAAAAACCAGCCATCCTGCTGACGGGGGAAGACCCGGTGCATGGTTCCGCTCGGTCGGTCCCAGGGCTTCACATCACCGAAGCCATTGCAGCACAAGCCGATCTACTCACCGGCTATGGCGGTCACCCAATGGCTGCCGGCCTCTCCATGCCCCCATCCCATTACGCCGCATTCAAAAACCGCTTCCTGGCAACTGTGGATCATCTATTAAAAGATGCTCAGTTTGTCCAGGAACTTCATCTCACCCAGGTGCTAACCTTGGACCAGGTCACACTTGAATTTGTTCAGGAAATTGAACGCCTGGCCCCATTTGGGCCCGGCAACCCACCCCTGCTGTTCTTATTGGAAGGCCTATCCCTGGTCAAGGATGCCCGCGTTGGCACAAACCAGGAACACCGCCAGGTGACAGTTTCTGACAAAGATAGAAACGAATTACAACTCATTTGGTGGAATGGTGGCGATGAACCCCTCCCTGAAGCAGCCTTTGACCTGGTTTGTAAACTAACCCACAGCGATTATAAAGGCTCTTCCCAGCTCAGTGCAGAATGGATCGACCACCGCCTGTCGGAAGTTGGTCGCCTGGAAGTTGAAGCACGCCATGTAGAGGTCTTTGATTACCGCGCAATCCCAGACCCACAAACCCAATTACAACAATGCCTGGCAGCAGACCCAACAGCAATCCTGTGGGGTGAAGGCATCACGTATGGCGAAGTACCCTTCAAAGGTCGCCATGAGTTGGCCGAGAGTCCCCACCTGATCATCTGGACAGCACCACCCTCTCGCTCGTTGTTACAGCAAGTCCTCCGCCGTGTCCAACCAAACACAGTGACCGTGTTTGGCATCAACCCTGGTCTGGATGATGTTAACAAGTTCGCTCAGCGGTTGGCAGGTATCGCGAAATATGTCATAGCACACAAGGATGGCAAAGCGTCACTTGATCACATCGCAGCGGCTTGCGCAGCAGATGAAATAGCTATAATATATGGCTTGCTGCTCTGGGAAGCAAAAGGCGCAATCAATGTCGAAGTTGACGGTCAAACGGTATCCATCACCAGCAAAACGCCTGAAGCTGACTTGGCATCCATAACACATTATGAAACCATCCTTTCTAGGCAGCTTGAGGAAAGCGGTGCATTCAGGGTATATTTCCTCAAGGGTGATATCCAATCGCTGTTAATGCAGTGATCGAAGTAATCCCTTGGAGTACCTTACTAGGAAGAAAACAATAATGAGGAAAAGGCACTGGTTTAATGATAATTTTAAGGTATCATTTGTTAATCTAATGAATAAGATAGATATTGTTAAACTAGTGAAATGAAGAAACACAATTTCCCCCAGATTGTACGGTTGGTCTATATTGCGGGACTATTAGCCCTTTGGAGTTCAGCAATTGTTTTTTGGTTTCTTTTCCAGAATTCAATCCTGCTATACCTGGGGACCCTATTAAATGTTATTATCATCCTCATTGCTTTGTGGCGTCCAACGACCCATATTGCATGGTTTTGTGTATTGCTTAACACGCTAATTTATTCAGGCACAGCCTATTTCATCATCGGTATCAATGCTAATTTCTTCTTTAGCTCAGCTGTCAGTGCGGTGATATTCGTTGTTTCCACGATCCTCAGCACGATTTTTAGAAACCAGGCCAATATATTGATTGACCAGTTCGATCATCGCAACTTAATAATTGAAGCACTAACGATCAATGACCGGGCAACAAATTTAATGAAATGGCGCTATGCAAAAAAAGCCCTGAAAGCTGAGCTGCTTCGCAGTCGGCGATATCATGGCGAACTGACTGTGATCCTGTTTGCTATTCGACGGGCATCATCCGATGACCAGGATCAGATCCACCAGGATGAGAAAAAACTAGCGGGCATAATCAAAGATGTGATTCGACCTGATATTGACGTGGCGTTTAAGGAAAGAAGAATTGGCTTAATCCTTCCGGAAAGGGACCTTTCGTTTTCAAAAGCCTTTGCCTACAGAATCGTTCCAATCATCCAGGACAATATCAATGGACAGGTTTCAGCTGGCATCGCAAATTACCCACAAGATGCTGAGAATGCACAGCAAATATTAGATCGGGCTGAAGAAGCCTTACAAGTCGCCTTGTTTACTGACCTGCATGTGTTCCTGTACCAATCTCTGGCCCAAGAAAAAGAGAAGGAACATCTCAGCTTTGAGTTTTATTCACAAATACCACAGGAAATTACAAAACCTGTATCAGTTGATCCATCCAAATCCCTGCACAAGATATACGAGAAAATCCTCAAAAATGTTAAATTAGAGGCGGATGAATGGATTGTCTGGTTGAAGGGATTTGAAGAAATGGAAGACCTGGCAAACCTCACACACAATCCGCTCACCATGGAACATATCCAGCAAACAGAGTTCTTATATGTACAACCCAATTATCTTGTGGTTAGGATTAAATCGACTTTAAGCGACCTGATCAAAAGCGGACAGCCTTTTCCAGGCTGGATCATCAATAAAGTTAATCTCAAGAAACATTACCTGATGATATCCCCCTTTTGACAATGGTTCGATTTTTACAACGCATAATATCGTCTAGTTATTAATTTTCACATGACCAGAGGGGGAGACCATCAAATAGAGTATAATTTCACTGACGGACCACGTGCTGAAAACGATTTGAAAGGAGTTGACAATGACAAGTCCATTTCGGGCACAGGTGACCCGCCGGGGGTTTTTAAAAAACATTTGCCTATTGTGTGGTGCCCTCCTGCTAAAGGGATGCGCGCCTGCCGCTGAGCTAACTGACTATAAACCTCATGAAACGGAGATTTTAGAGTCTCCTACTTTTAAACCCGCTTACCGAAAATTAGAAGCTGAGGGCAAACTTACAGAACGCATTTTGCAAGCCTTTAACGCAATGGAAAAATGTGAACTGTGTCCCCGCCGGTGCGGCGTGAACAGGCTTGATGGGGAGGTCGGTTTCTGCCGGGCACCCAAGGATGCCGTTGTATCCACCTACAGCCCGCATTTTGGTGAAGAGTTACCATTGGTGGGCAGGTCTGGTTCAGGCACGATTTTCTTTGCACACTGTAACTTGCGTTGCGTCTTCTGTCAAAACTGGCCGATAGCCATTGAAGGCCGTGGAAATGAAGCCTCAACGGAATCAATTGCATCAATGATGTTGGACCTACAGCGCGTTGGGTGCCACAACATTAACCTGGTCACCCCCACCCATGAATTGCCCAATATCCTCAAAGCGGTTCAACTGGCTGCCCAAAGCGGCCTGAACATCCCCCTGGTCTATAACACCAGTGGCTATGAACGCAAAGAGATGATTGAGCTGTTAGATGGCATTGTCGATATTTACCTGCCTGATTTGAAATTCATGGATGGTGCTCAAGCAGAACGCTATAACCATGCTGCAGCTTACGACTACCCGGTCAGAGCTCAAGCAGCCATCATCGAGATGTACCGCCAGGTGGGAGACCTGGTAACAAACGAAGCCGGGGTTGCCCAGCGTGGAGTCATGGTCCGCCACCTGGTCATGCCGAACCGGGTCGCCGGAACACAGGAATTTGTAAATTGGGTTGCTGAGAACCTCTCAAAGGACACCTATGTCAACATCATGTCGCAATACCGGGTGGAATACAAAGCCTTTGAATACGAAGATATCGCACGATCAATCACCCCTGAAGAATTTGTCGAAGCCATCGATTGGGCACGTCAAGCTGGTCTGACCAACCTCGATGAGCGCTCTCTATCCCGCTATGACATCACCCGGCAGCAATTAGACTGAGCACCGCACAGCGTACGAAACTTCTCCGTCTCGCTTCGGTGCGAGAGTCATCGACCAGTTCAAGCCCATCTTCCCGGGATTGTTGTCCCACAGAACTGGCACTGACCATCTGCCATGTCCAATACGTCCACCACAAAGCCAAGCCGGCTGATGATTTCCTCTCCACAATTTGGACAGAAGGTGTTTTCTCCCTCATGACCGACCACCTTGGCCACATATACAAATTTCAAACCAGCATCCAACGCAATTTGCCTGGCCTCGTCGAGGGTTGAAACAGGTGTGCGCGGCAGCGCAGAGAGTTTATACAGGGGATAAAAACGCGACAGATGTAACGGCACATCAGGTCCCAGTGTGTCGATGATCCAGGTGCACATTTCGCGAAATAGATCCCGGTCATCATTGATCGTTGGAATCACAAGGTGGGTTACCTCCGTATGAACACCCTCTTCTTTGAGGATCTCAAGTGTTCGCAATACCGGATCTAACTCCCCACCAACCAGCTCTCGATAGTATGCGGCGTCAAATCCCTTTAGATCGATGTTTGCTGCATCAATATAGGGACATAAAGCTCTTAATGGTTCGGGTTCGATATACCCGGCAGAATGGACAAGATTTAGAAGTCCATTTTGATGGGCTAACTTAGCAATATCCAGCATATACTCATAAAAAATCACCGGCTCGCCAAAGGCATAACCAATTGCACTGACGCCTGCTGCTTGGGCATGCCTGATGACTTCCTCTGGCGGCATATGGTAAGCGTGCACTTCTTCCGGCGCGACCAGCGCCATATCCCACACCTCGCAGAAATGGCAGGCCAGGTTACAACCAACCGTTGACAGGGACAGTACCCGGCTGGCTGGTTTGACATGATAGAAAGGCGCCCGCTCGATGGGGTCTTCCTGCACCAACGTTGGATT
>SLIC01000093.1 GCA_007135845.1 Candidatus Brevefilum sp. | reverse complement strand
AGAAACCGCACAGCCCTGATCATTGCGCATCGTCTAAAGACCCTGGAACACGCCGATAAAATCATGATCCTGGAAAAAGGTCGGATGGTTGAATTTGGCAACCGGCTGGACTTGGCCCTGGATCCCAACGCCCGGTTCAATCACCTGCTGCGCAAGGGCATGGATGAGGTGCTGGCATGAGCCAGGCAACGCACACAAAGACCGATAGCCGCCCCAGTACCTGGTGGTACATTTGGCAGCTAACGAAATACAAACCCTGGCTGTATGGTCTGTTCGGATTGATGGAAGTCTTGATCTTTGGTGTGTTCCCGCAGTTGACCGGGTTCGTCATCCAGGCTGTGTTCAACCAGTTAAGCGGTGATATCCAATCAGGTTTCAACCTATGGACCCTGGCTGGGTTTCTGGTAGCCATTGCAATTGGACGCGGTTTGGCATTCTTCACCGATGTTTTCCTCTATTTCAACTTCCGCTATACGGTGACAGCGCTGCTGCGGGTCAATATCTTCGAAGCCATTCTGGGTCGACCTGCTGCCAGGGCAGTGCCGGAATCTCCCGGTGAAGCCGTCAGCCGCTTCAGAGACGATGCTGATGAAATTGCCTTTTTCATGGCGGAAATGCTAATCGTTTTTGGGTTTGGTTCCTTTGCCGTGATGGCACTGATCGTCATGCTGCGTATCAACATCACCATAACAGTGATCGTGTTCGTACCCCTGGTGATTGTGATCCTCATCGCTAACTATGCGAAAAAAAAGATCACTGAATACCGCCAGGCCAGCAGGCAAGCAACCGGAAGGGTAACTGACTTCGTCGGTGAGTTGTTTGGCGCCGTGATGGCGGTTAAAGTCGCCGGGGCTGAAGACCGCATGATTGGTCACCTCAAGGATATTAACGAAACTCGCCGAAAAGCTTCCCTCAAAGATGCATTATTTACACAGGTGCTCGATTCCGCCTATCGCAATACTGCCAATATTTTCACGGGATTAATCTTGTTGTCGGCAGGCGCAGCCATGCAAACCGGCGATTTTGCCATCGGCGACCTGGCTTTGTTTGTATATTACCTGACCTGGGTGACCGACTTCTCCGCCATTATTGGTGACCGCATCGCCTGGTTTAAACGCATTGGCGTCTCCATTGATCGGATGGTACACCTCCTCCAGGCACCCGCAGGGACCAACACAGGGACACCTGCCCAAAAACTGGTCGAATATACACCCGTTTACATTCGCGGGGATCTCCCGGTGGTGCCTTTCCAACACAAAACCCAGGCCCACCAACTGGACACCCTTGAGGTACGCAACCTGACCTACCGGTTCTCAGACAGCCATCAAAACATGCCTGCCAGCAGGGGGATTGAAGACATCAACTTCAACCTGGCCCGAGGCAGTTTTACCGTCGTCACCGGACGGGTAGGATCTGGAAAGAGTACACTCTTGCAAGCCCTATTGGGACTGCTGCCTATTGAAGCTGGTGAAATTTACTGGAATGGTCAGCGCGTGTTAACACCGGGTGAGTTTTTTATCCCACCTCGCAGTGCATACACACCCCAGGTGCCAATGCTGTTCAGTGAAAGCCTAAGGGACAATATCTTGATGGGTTTACCGGAAGAAGAAGTTGACCTGGCTAGCGCCATCCATATGGCCGTCCTTGATCAGGACCTGCAAGAGATTCCCGGCGGCTTAGGAGCTATGGTCGGTGCCAAGGGTGTCAAGCTTTCAGGGGGTCAACGGCAGCGTGTCGCCGCTGCCCGTATGTTCGTCCGGAATGCGTCTCTGCTGGTTTTCGACGACATCTCCAGCGCCCTGGATGTTGAAACTGAGAACGAACTCTGGTCCCGCATAATGTCCCTCCAGCAGGGTGTAACCTGCCTGGTCATCAGTCACCGAAAACCTGCCCTGAGTCGCGCTGATCAGATCATCCTATTGAAGGATGGGCGCATCGATGCGGAGGGAAAATTATCTGAGATGTTGAATGTAAACAGCGAAATGCAAAAACTGTGGGATGGCAACCTGGATGATCGGGCATAAACCTCGTTGATGCCCGATTAATCCAAACTGCCCAACAAAACCTTCCTAATCATTCGCTTAACAACCTCCTGGTCTGTTTTTAGGTATAATTCCGATTGTTGACACCAAAAAACTTGAAGAAGACCCATGTCTGAAAAATCTCCCTCCGGACGGCAAATCCGCCTGACCTCGCTTTCCAGCTGTGCTGGTTGAGCGTCGAAGTTACGCGCAGAAGCGCTGGCGCAGGTGCTGCAGCCAATTTCAAAAACCTACACAAATCAACAGCCCAACTTTCCCGACCTGCTGATCGGTTTGGACAGTCCTGATGATGCCGCCGTCTGGCGTTTGTCCGATGGACGGGCCCTGGTCGTGACCACCGATTTCTTCACGCCAGTTGTCGATGACCCCTACGATTACGGTGCCATCGCAGCCGCAAACAGCCTCTCGGATGTATATGCCATGGGGGCAGAACCCTTTATGGCCCTCACCATCGCGGCACTGCCGCCAGATCTGGACCTCAACATCTCCCAGGAGATTATGCGCGGCCTGGCTGAAAAAGCAGCCGAGGCGGGTACCGTCATCGCGGGCGGGCACACCATCCAGGATAAAGAGCCGAAGGTCGGGTTGGTCGTCTTAGGGTTCGCTGTTGAAGATCAACTCCTGCACAAAAATGCCCTGCAGGTTGGTGATCGATTGGTGCTGACCAAACCCCTCGGCTTTGGTGTGACCACCACGGCCCTCAAACAAGATCTTGCCACACCAGAGGAGATTGAAGAGGTGGTTTCATGGATGAAGACCCTCAACAATCGTGCAGCGCAACTCGCAGTCCAGAAAAGACTTCGAGCGGCAACAGATATCACCGGATTCAGCTTCCTGGGCCATGCCTGGGAGATGGCCAGTTCAGCAGGCGTTGCCTTACGCATCCGATTCAGTGATGTGCCCTTCACTGCCTCCGCCCATGCATACGCCCAGGCCTGGCGCTTCCCCGGCGGCGCTTTTGACAATAAGCTCTATTTCAGCGAGCAGATTGACTTTGATCCGTCCCTTTCTGAAGCAGAGCAAATGCTGCTGTTCGACCCACAAACCAGCGGTGGCTTGTTGCTGGGCGTGCCGGAGCATAAGATCACAGATTTTTTGGCAGCAGCCCAAACCATGGGACAACCCGCCTGGCTGGTCGGTGAAGTGGTCGCGGGTGATCGGATCTTGGTTGAACAATAGATATGAATACTAAACCGAAAAGATCGCACCTTGCACACTATGAAGCAATTTGGTAAAGTAGGATCTCATTTATGGAGATTTGTACATTTTTCGTTTTTTGAGTAGAATATAGCCGCTTATGATCAAAAGTCAGGTCAATGCCTGCTGTGTGAGCAGCGAACCATCAAAACACCCTGCCTGGCACACCCAAAATAAACACTAATGACTTCCACACAAAAACAACGCTTTTCAGCGATACTTGCCCTCGTCAGCCTGTTAATCCTGTTCCTGGGCTCAATAACACCAGTAGATGCTCAGGCGGGTACCCCTTTCCAGGTACTGGCTGAGATTAACGGTCTGCGGGCATCAAATGGGATGGCGCCCCTTTCTGAAAATCAATTCCTCAACATCGCTGCCCAAAACCACGCTGACTGGATCGCAGCCACCGGTCAGGGCGGTCATACCGGTGCCGGCGGCAGCACCGCAGCCGATCGTGCTGTTGCAGTCGGTTACGGAGGCGGTTCAAGCGTGAGGGTCACCGAGAACTGGGCACGCGGCCCAGGTTTAACCCCCCATGGCGTCGTCTACAATACTTGGGCACCTTCATCCGCACACATCAATAACATGCTCACCACCTGGCATGTTGATTTTGGCGCAGGCGTCTCCATTGATGCCTCGGGCATGACCATCTATGTGGTTAAATTTGGTCATGTCGTCGGCACCGCTCGACCAAGACCGACCTCCCCACCCACGGGACCAACCGGTACCCCCGCACCAAGGGTTCAACCAATGACCACTTCTACGCCCAACCCGGACGGCTCTTTGGTCCACGTGGTGCAGTTTGGTCATACACTCTGGCGGATCTCTGAAGCATACGAAATCTCGATGGTTAAACTCCTTGAGCAGAATTACCTAACCGAAGATTCTGCCATCTTCCCCAATCAGAAGATTGTCATCATCCCACCTGAGGAAGAAGTCGAAGAAGAAGTAATCGAAGAAGAGCCTGAAATCACATCAACCCCCACAGAGGAACCCACCCCAACCGCAACCGTCAGGCCAACGCGCACCCCCCGGCCGACACAGGTTGAATTCACCCCAACACCGACTGAAGTGCCTAACCAGGCAGGAGTCTTCCTGGTGAATGTCTTCAGCGGCGACACCATGGTGGTCGGCATCGGGCTGGTAGGGGTGAGCCTGTTTGGGATTGCACTGCTTTTCATCACCTCGTCAAGGTTAGATTAACCAGGATCCATAAATTAGGTGGTCAGGGATCAGGGTTATCACAGCTAGGTTAAGGTCAGTCTGAAAATCGGTTCAGATAAATGAGGGTTAAGATCGGTTAATTCCACATTTTGTTTACAAAGCACAATTCCATTTAGGTTTTTCACTTAAACAACGCTGACACCATTTTCTGCCTTCAAGGTTAGGGTTGAGGGATACAGTGTCAAGCTTCCGAAGACCAGCCTCGCCCTTTTTATATCCCCCAAGCAAGCTTAATTATGCATCTAATTCAAAATTCCATGCAATAATAATTTCCAACAACCGTCTATAACAAAGATTTTTTAATATAATGTATAATTGATGATATCTTGAATAAAACCGCTGTTGAAATTTTACAACCAATGTGAGTAATTTGGTATCAGATATCATTTTTTTTGTACAGTTGATATGTCTACTTACCCAAAAATGAGGTGATCATGAATTCATGCTCCAGGTGGCTAATATCAGTCATAAGTGTCATTTTGTTTGCGTCAATTGCCTGCACGTTTGGCCCATTTTACTTTGGTGATGATTATGAGGGCTGGCAGAGAGAACAAGCTTATTTGGAGATGGTGGGTCAGTATGATTTAGCTGAACCGCTACCAGAGCCTATGAATCCCAGGCCAACGCTTGGTGCTACTGCAACCAGCGCACCGCGCGTGACTGTAGAAATTCAGGAAGAAGAATCGGGTGTCTGTCGCTGGGAATTATATGAAGCGACTTATCCATCAGACACCACATCCAACCCCAATATGTTTATTTCCCCCAGCACAAGAAATGTTAGTACTGCTCTGACCTATAGCATATCTGGATGTTCTGAACAGATGTTTTCCACACATCATGATTGGACAACCCAATATGCTTATTTTCCTGGTGATGAGTACGAACTTGAAGTGGAATTTTCCTGGAACGATGAAGCTACCCCAGATTGCACAAACCTGATCGCTGGTGGCGTGACTTCATTAACGGTCGGCGATGTCAGCCTCCGCGTCGAAAACATGTCCATCAATGTTAAGACTGATCCGGAAGGTGAGTTATCTGATTCAACAACCTGGACGGCACCGCAAGGCGAGGTTGGCGACACCTTCACCATTGTCGCACATGCCAGCACCGGCAGCTATGGGACAAACGCCCGCTATCACTATAAATATATTTGTGATTAGAACTTTATACGATTTTCCATTTACCCAAGGATCACGCTGGCGATGAGGCTGGCGCCCACCGTGCCCACATTGACGATACTGTGCATGAACATGGGATAGATCATGCTGCCTGAACGCTTATAACACACGCCGTAGAACAAACCAATAAACACAGAAAAAATGACTTGACCCAATATAAACTCCGCTGAAAACGGGAAAAATGTGAAGCGGACATGGGCTAAGCCAAAGATCACCGCCGCGATCAGGTTAACAACAGTGATCTCTCCGCCAAAGATTTTAAGGATCATTTTACCAAAACCCGTATTTCCAGGCACAACCACACCGGTGATCATCAGCGACAACATCGTCATCGCAAATGCCCTGAAGATCAACTCTTCAGAAGGACCCGTAAGCAATGCCAGGAAGCCAAAATGACCGATAATATTACGTGCGTTCAAAGGGTACGGAAAGCCTTGAAACGACCTGGTCAGCAACATGATCAGGATCGAGACTCCAATGAATCCCAGGTAAACCAGGGCGATCACACGCACGTAAAACCAGCCCACTCGGGGGTTGCCCCAGCTGAAGCCAAAACGGATGTCCCTTATCCTGCTGATAATGACCATCAGGAGCAGGATGATCAGTCCCTGGACAATATGGCGCACCGAACGCCAAGCAAACGCACCGTCAGGGTCAATCGCCGCATAATTAAACTGGTCTGCTGTCATCGCCGCCAGGCGGGGAACACCCAGCAGTAGTGCTGTTAAGAGAAGAACATAAAGAATCTTCAGTAATAATTTTTGTGTATTCATTAATAGCTCCAATTTGCCGAAAAAGATGATCAGGCATCAAGCCCGCATAACTTACATTTAATTATATAGTAGTTCATTTTTTAGCCTTGCCGAACAACCCAATACAGGTTGAACAGAAAACCATCTACCCAAGGA
The DNA here is from genome assembly GCA_007135845.1 of Candidatus Brevefilum sp. The sequence goes on along the minus strand of SLIC01000093.1, from coordinate 231 downwards.
TCACGCTGGCCATGATACTGACACCAACTGCCGCCACATTGACAATACTGTGCATGAGCATGGGATAGATCATACTGCCGGAGCGCTCGTAACACACACCATAAAATAACCCCAGCATTGTGGCATAAATGACTTGAAATGTGCTGAAGGAAACTGAAAATGGGTTAAATTTGAAGCTCATATGGGCTAAGCCAAAGATCACGGCCGCGATCAGGTTGACAATGCTGATTT
>SLIC01000235.1 GCA_007135845.1 Candidatus Brevefilum sp. | reverse complement strand
GTTCGCCATCGTTCTACTTTTATCGCAAGCTGGTCCCCGTTAAGCAGTTTTTGATAACTGCGGGTGAGGGTCAAACCTTGTGATTCAAAGGTAAATTCTTCTTCAGAAAACTCTGGCTTAATTGGACAGGCATGCATACAGGCACCACATTTGATGCAAAAATAATCGGCCAAAATCAATTCATCTGAATCATTGATATGCAAGGCGCGAGTAGGACAGACATCCGCGCAAGCCAGGCAGCCTTCCACGCATCTTTCGCGATGTAATTCCACGCTGCCTTGCCACCGTTGGGTTACTTGGAAGGCACCCTCACTGGCCACTTCACATTGCCGGCAGCGGATACAATCCTCATATTTGATTGCCATGGTCCCTTTTTGCTCATCATAACTGATGATATTGGTGGGGCAGTTATCGATTACCAGGTCTTTGAGAGAAAAATCGAAGGAATCCTTATCAAAGGTGAGATGTCCGCGCACTTCCGGGAAAGCCTCGTACTTAAGCACTGGATTTTCTGGTTGATCATTGACCGTCATCGTGATGGCATGTACTGTGCAAACCTCCATGCATATTCCGCAAAACACGCACAGATCAGGATCCACATCCACAGACGGCTTAACGACCATACGTCCATCGACGATTTCGCCCTCCACATGGGTTAAGGCATCCTTTGGGCATACATTTGGACCCATTTGACAGCCAACACAACGGTCAAGATCCCAGTTCATCACATAATGCCGTGTTACCATCGGGCGTTCAAGGGTCATCGATTGTTCAGTTCGGGTTTTAATGGTTTTTCCACGCTCGCTCATAGTGTGCTCCTAATCCCTGTGAACTTCTTCAATGAGGGTGTGATTGTGGTCAAAGAGCTTGATCTTGAGGGGTGTTTCCCCTGGTTGCGCATGGGTTGCGCAGCCCATGCAGGGATCATAAGCTCTGAAAGCCATCTCTATTTTGTTAAGCGCAGCATCGGTGATGTGTTGCCCTGCTTTAATCAGGTCTTTGGCTGCCTTAACAATCGACATGTCAATGGCAGCATAGTTGTTGGTTGTACCCACAATCAGGTTGACTGCCTGTACCAGACCACGCTCATCCGTCTTATAGTGATGCGTCAGGGTGCCGCGCGGTGCTTCCACAATGGCGATTCCCTCTGTGGGGGTTTCCGTCGGAATGGTGTGAACATTAGTATCGGTAATGGTCGGGTCTGAGGCCAATTCTACCGATCGTTCTGCCGCGTACAGCATCTCAATCAATCGTGCCCAATGGGTCGCCAGTGTCGAGTGGACTGGCTTTCCGCCCAGAGTATCGAAGAATTTCTCATACATCTTTTGTGCTTCTGGAGTTGCCATGCCATCTGCGGCATTCAACCGGGAAAGTGGCGATGCTCGATAGACACCGCTGTCTTCACCATCCATAAAGCCTTTCCATCCAATCTGTTTGAGGTAAGGGAATTTGAGATATGTCCATGGTTCGATATGTTCCGCAATCACATCCAGGTATTCTTCAGGGCCATACTTCAACAGTTCTTTACCCTTTGGTGAAACAACCCTCACCTTGCCGTCGTAGAAGTTCACGTGGTTGTTTTCATCCACCAAACCCATGTAATATGTCTGGTGGGCAAAGGCATCGCTGGTGATCATATCCACATAGGCAGGATTGCCAAGTACGATTTCATCGAAAAGGGCTAAAGATTCCTTAGCAAAATTAACCGAGCGGTGTGCCCGTTCCAGGATAGCTAAACGTTCTTCTTCCGTGATTGGCTTGCTGATCCCGCCAACAATGGCGCTGACGGAATGGATATAACGCCCACCGATCATGGCTGCGATTTCGTGGTTGTCCTTCAATAACTGCATAACCTTGGCACCAAAGGCCTTGCCGACCTTACGGACAACACCAAGAATGTTTCTCTCCGACTTGGGGGCATCAGGCCCAACGACAAAGTCAGGTCCACCCAGGATATAAAAATGCGTGGCATGATCCGCCACAAAAAAGGCTGAATACATCAGCTCGCGTAATTTTTTCGCTGTAGGTGGTGGATCGACATGATAAACTGCATCGCCTGCTTTGGCGGCAGCCATATGGTGCGCTATTGGGCAAACACCACAAATGCGTTGAGTGATGCGGGGCATTTCCTCGACGGGTCGTCCCTCACAGAATTTCTCAAAACCCCGCAGCTCTGGGACAATTAGGTACGCATTGGCCAGGGCGCCATCCTCGTTGAGAAATAAATCAACCCGAGCATGTCCTTCCAGGCGTGTGATGGGGTCGATGCTGATCTTATGCTTCATTTGGATTTCCTAACTCATATTTCATCTTGCTCATGATCGAATGTGCTAATCCAAACCGGTAGAATGTGCCGGCCGGATCGACGAGTGTGTCGAGGATTGATTGGAGCTTATCAGGATCGTCGGTGTCGATCAGCGCACCAATGGCGCTGGCAAGTTTTGCGCCCTGGTCGACAACGCCTTCTGATGGACCGTAACATCCCCGACAGGGCATGTTGCCGGATAAACAGGGGGTGCCGCATCCAGCCATTGTGGCAGGCCCGCAGCAAATCACACCCTGGGTCAGGAAGCATGCATGGGGGTCTAATGTCAGCTCGTGCGGACGCTTAAACGCAGATATTCGGAAGCCAGGGGTGCCTTTTTCCCGATCACAAACATCACACACACTCTTCGGATCAACGCCAATCACACTGCCTTTAGCGGGTAAACCACCATTGAGGGCAGCCTGAAATACTTTCCAAACCTGGTCAACCACAGGTGGACAGCCAGGCATAAAATAATCGACATCCGTGATCTCAGCCAGGTGTTTGACCAATTCATACAATTCAGGAAGCTCGATTTCACCTTCAGGCACATTTGTGACCATCTGCGGTCGGATGCCGCGGCTGTCATCCAGGGAGGGGGTGGTATCAAACACCCGCGCACACAATGCTTCGATGTCATACATGTTCGCCAGTCCGGGTATTCCGCCCAAATGAGAGCAGGAACCGAAGGCGATCATTGTTTTGGATTTCTGTCGCAGGAGATGGGCGATTTCTTCATTCTCGCTGTTGCGAATCGCACCGTTGAAAAAACATAAGTCAATATCCTGATCGGGCATGGCCCGTACATCATCGTATTTAAAGTCAATCGCAGCGGGCCAGAATACGATTTCAGCCTGTTCAGAAACATCAATCAAGCGCATGCCTAGTTCTGTTATCGTAATTTCACAGCCGCCGCAGCTGCCAGCCCAATAGAAGGCGAGTTTTGGCTTTGGTTTTTGTGTCATGATTTCGCCTCCTTGTCGACATTCAGAGCGCTCAGCATCCCATCAATTTCATGTCGGATACGGCCCCTTTCTTGTGTGCCAATCTGGACAAAACGGATTTCTTTGTGTGGTGTCTGGATTTGATTCAGCATGGTATCCAGTATGCCCAGTTTGCAGGAAGCAACGTGGTTCCCCCGCTTAAAATGACACTCTCCCGGTTTGCATCCGCATACCAAAACGCCTTTGACACCAGAATCAAGGGCCATCAAAGCATGCTGCGGGTCAATGCGACCTGTACAAGGAATATGAACAACATTCACCTGCTGGACGGGATAACGCTCTAACATTTGGATGTCGGCATCTTCTCTCAGCGACCAATCACAGACGAAGGTGATGATGTCGGGAATGCCTGTCGTTTCCGAGGAAATTTGTGATTGAATGTCTGTATTGCTAATACCCTCTCTAGCAATGGCTCCCAACGGGCATGCTCCCACACAGGTGCCGCAGCGCATGCATTTGTTCGCGTCCACCTGGGATAAGCGGTCAGGTTCTCCATTGATGTCTTTCTCAAATAAAGAGGGCGCTTCATAAGGGCAGACCATGACACAAATGCCGCAGCCAGAACAGAGTTCTTCATCCACAGAAACCGGGTTTAATGGCGATGTGTACCCAGCATCCACAGCCAATTGTTTAACAGCTGCAATCACTTGCGAGATGTGAATCTCCTGGGGGCAGGCCTGGTAACACAAATCACATTCAGAGCACATCCAGGTCGTTGGGCTTGCGAAGGCTTCTTCCTTCATGTCCATCATTGCCAGCCGCAGCAGGCGTCGGGGATTATAGTCCGGTTCAACCTTTTGTTGGATCATGCACTTGCTAACACAGGTGCCGCATGAATAACATAACTCCAGGTGTTCACCACCCGGGATGGCTTTGACCTGATCTGCAAAGGTTTTAATCATGATTGAGTGGCTCATGCGGTCTCCTTTGCTTGTAAAATTGCCTTCACAAGCGAATCAGAATAAATGATTGCTTCCGGCACATCTGGTACATGCGGTAACCGCCTTAAGCGTTTTTCCATATCCGGTTTCAAGCGAGAAATCTCTTCTTGCAATTGCTCAGGTGACATATCATCCAGAACTGCTTGCATTTCATTGAGAACTCGGGCATATTTGTCACCCTCAGCAGCGCTGATCCATTCAACACGGAAGCGACCCTCGGTCATTTCCATCCGGTCAAATATCTTTTTCAAACGATCAGCACGTTTTGCACCAATCACCTGACCGGTGATGTAATGACAATCCTGGGGATGGCAGCCTGAGTAAAGGACGGCACCTGCACCTAAACGGTAAGCTTCGTAAATAAAATCTGAATCCATTCGGGCAGAACACATCACCCGCAGGCCGCGTTCATTGGCCGTATACTCAAAATGGCTGGTTCCCGCCAGGTCTGCACCGCCGTAGGAACACCAATGACACCTGAAGGCAAGAATCTTTTCTTCTGGTTTATCAGCCAGTACGGCGCGCATCTGAGCCAGAATCTGGGCGTCCGTGTAATGAAGTTGGGTGATTGCATCATCTGGGCATTCGGCAACACATCCACCGCAACCGTGGCATTTAGCTGTGATGACTTCAGCGGGTTTATCACCTTCGATCACCACGGCACCATAGGGGCAGGCTTTGACACATAACCCGCATGCCCGGCCTTTTGTTGTCGCCGTACAACGGTCTGGCCAAACCACCGCCACGATGGGTTCAATCTGCCATTTTTCAGAAAGAAGAATGCGACTGGCGCGGGAAGCAGCAGCAGATCCCTGGGCTACACTGGCAGGAATGTCTTTAGGTCCCTGGCAGGCGCCGGCAAAGAAAATACCATCGGTGGGACTGTCCATCGGACGCAGCTTGGGATGGTATTCCATGAACCAGCCGCCCGGGCTTTGGGCAACATTAAGGACAGAACTCATATGGTTTTGGTCGGGTTGCGGGATGGCTGCCTGGTTGAGCATGACCATGTCATATTCGTTTTCGATCACCCTTCCCAAGGTGATGTCTTCAGAGTGGATGAACAAGTTGTTTGTCTCTTCATCTTCTGTGATCAAACTTGGTCGTCCCTGGATAAAATGGATACCCATCTCGCGGGCACGATCGTAAAATTCTTCATAACCCTTGGAGGGTGTGCGGATATCCATATAATAAATGGTGATATCCAGGTTTGGATTCATTTGTTTTAGGAGAACTGCATTTTTTATCGAGTACATGCAGCAGAAATTTGAGCATGACTGGATATAGCGCTTGTCACGGGAGCCCACGCAGTTGATAAAAGCGATCTTTTGTGGGTTTTTTCGATCGCTCGGCCGCATCAGGTTGCCCATGGTAGGGCCAGCTGAGTTGTTGAGCCGTTCCATTTCCATGGAGGTGATAACGTTGGGGAAACGCCCATAACCATATTCTTCCATGACGCTTGGGTCAAAATGGGAGAACCCGGTGGCAACCACAATCGCCCCAATATCTTCCTCGACGACTTTATCCTCCTGGCTGAAATCAATCGCTTCCAGGGGACCGCAGGCTTCAACGCATTTATAACAGTGAATACAGGCATCAAGGTCAATGGAGTAAATCAATGGTACCGATTGGCTCATCGGAACATACGCTGCCTTGCGGGGTGCCAGATTTAATTCGTAGTGATTAGGCACTTCAATTGGGCAGACTTTTGCACAATCGCCGCAGCCATTACAGCGGTCGGCTAAAACATGCTTGGCTTTTTCTCGCAGGGTGACTTTGAAATTTCCGACGAACCCTTCAACTTTTTCAACTTCAGTGAATGCTCTTACATCAATCCGGGGTTGACGCGCCGCGTCAACCATTTTTGGTGCGAGTATTCATATACTGCAGTCCATGGTGGGGAAGGTCTTGTTGAGCTGGGACATGACCCCACCAATGGTTGGCTCCTTTTCCACCAGAATTGTCTCAATGCCCTGTTCTGCTAAGTCCAGGGAGGCACTGATGCCCGCAACACCACCACCGATGACCAGGGCTTTATGTGTCACCGGGACTTCGATCATGTCGAGGGGGGTCAAAAAACGTGTCTTGGCGACGGCTGCTGCAGTGAGATCCATTGATTTTTGCAGCGCACCTTCCCGATCGTGACCGTGAGCCCAGGTACACTGCTCACGAATGTTCGCCATTTCCATCAAGAAGGGATTCAATCCCGCTTCTGCAACTGCCCCGCGGAAAGTTGGTTCGTGCATGCGTACTGAACATGCAGAGACAACCACGCGGTTTAACTTGTATTTTTCAATATCCTCTTTGATCAAACGTTGGCCCGAGTCTGCACAAGCGTAGAGGGTGTCTGTTGCATGTACCACATCCGGTAACCCTTCTGAGAATCTAACAACCTCTTCGGGGTCAATCACACCGGCGATGTTGCTGCCACAGTGGCAGATGTACACACCAATGCGAAGTTCTTCTTCGTTGTTGTTTTCCTTGGGTTGATCGCTCATCGAGGATCCTTTGCTTTTTGTGGAAATTCCAAACTGGATTTGATCAGTTTGTGACGGGTTCGCTGGGCGCGCTGATCAGGCGT
>SLIC01000216.1 GCA_007135845.1 Candidatus Brevefilum sp. | reverse complement strand
TTGAAACTGGATGACCGGCCAGTCATATTGCTGGCAACGAATGTCATTGGGGACAGCCTGACTCTTGGACGGCAGGTGTTCAGCGAATCAATGGTGGAATGGATAGAGCGAACTGTCCGTTTTTTCTCCGACCGAAATGACGTTCAACTGGTCATACGAGTGCATCCTGGAGAAATGCTGATTCAGGGCACATCAGTGGTAGATGTGATCCAGTCGGCAATGGATGCGATACCATCGCACATCCACCTGGTTAAGCCAGATGCGAAAGTCAACACTTACGATATCCTCGACATCACTGATCTCGGGTTAGTATATTCGACGACGGTTGGATTGGAAATGGCAATGCGTGGTATCCCGGTTGTCGTGGCTGGCCAGACCCATTACCGCAATCGTGGTTTCACCTTTGACCCGAATTCATGGGAAATGTATTTTTCATTCTTACAAAAGAATTTGGCAGACATAGAATCTGCTCAGTTATCCCAGGAACAAGTTGAGCTGGCCTGGCGCTATGCGTATGTTTTCTTTTTTGAATTTCCAAAGCCTTTCCCCTGGCACTTGTTGGATTTATATGAGGACATCAAATCTCGTCCTATTTCTTTTGTTCTAGAAAAGGAAGGCGGCCGAAAATACCATGAGACCTTTGAGTATCTAACCGGTAAGCCGATCAAGTGATAGTATTCTCAAAATGAATCAGGCCTTGATGATTTTCTCTTGGACTGCGAAAAAATCTATCTAAACACAAATGAAATAGATCAAGGAGTATAAACCCGACTAGTCAAGGATTAGAAATTGTTTAAAAAAGAAAGCAGTTTCTCTGTGACAAGGGCTGGTGCCAGCATATCTGCTGAATGCCCTTGTCCATCAAGGATCTCAATGCGAACATCTGGCAGAGTGGACGCGAAGGTCTCAGCATCGGTTTTCCAGTTTTCAGGGCTCTCTGAACCGACCATTAACATCATTGGTACGAGGATGCTGCCAGATTGTTGAGGGTTAAATCCACTCTTGAGGAAGGATTGGACTTCCCGTGAGACTGTGTGAACGATAGCAACACGGCCTGGCCAAGAGGGCAAAGCTCGAACTTCCTCCATTTCATTTTCATTTACACCAATGACCTTACGGAAGAGTAACTCGCAAGCGCTCTCACGGTTACCCTCTGCTATCAATTTGTCCATCTGTTCCAGCACTATAAGCGGCGGGACCTTGTCCTCAGGATTTACCCAATCCCAACCTTCATAAATTGTGAGACTTCTGATGTTCGAGGTTGACTTTGAAGCGCCAACCGTATAGATTCCTCCGGCCGAGTGTGCATAAATGTCAACGGGTTGATCTGAGACCTCTGCAATAGCATCTATCACAGCGGTAACATCCTCAAATTCACGCATAATATCATAATTTGGGTGGTCGCCACTGATGCCTCGTCCACGCCGATCCATTGCATGGATGGTCCTGTGTGGCTCAAGGTGAGGCCGCAGCGCATCCCAACGGCTATGATCTCCGAGTCCACCGTGAACCAGTAGTAACGGTGGGCCTTTGCCGCTGGTGAAATAGCCAATTTCAGTACCATCTTTGGAGATGGCTTGATGATTTGTTCTTTTGGTCATGCTTATTATGCCTATTAGTTCTGGAAATGCCTTTATGAATATGGAAACTGCGCAGTATTTTTATTAATTTAAGTGTACTTGCTTATCTGGCTGGATCAAAATGACCCCCCAGCAAGGCTTCTGTAAAATTTGCCATTTATCATCTAAGTCAGATTTGTGTGTGCGCACAAGGAGGATTAATTGGCTGGTTGCAGGATGTTCAATAACGACTATCTGGTCAACAAAAAATTTGAATTAGGAATTATTCCAATCTCCTGTTACAATGTCTGACGTAATTCTGATCATCGTTTTATCGCTGTATAATATAATGATTAACTAAAACAGTATCGAACTACCATTTTTCGGTCATTAATTAATAATCAGGATATCAATTTTAGATGAATGATAAAAAAATAAGAAACGAAGTTAAGGACTTCTACAACCAGGTGGGCTGGCAAACGATCGGGGAAACTCTCTACCAGAATGCTAAATATGAAGATTTAAGGCCGGTATCACGAGATTATTTACATCGCTGTCATATGCGGGTTAAGCGCCATCTGACGGATGAAGGAATGTATTACCTGGATGCTGGTTCAGGGCCGGTGCAGTATCCTGAATATTTGACTTATTCTGAAGGTTACCGGGCACGGGTTTGTATGGATATTTCCCTTGTCGCGCTGCAAGAGGCGCGTAAACGTGTTGGTGAGCATGGTTTTTATGTTTTGGCTGATATTACCCATCTGCCATTTAAATCTGAATTGTTTGATGGAATCTCAGCACTGCATACTATTCACCATGTGCCGATGAGCGATAAAGGCCAGGCTTACGATGAGCTTTACCGAACCCTTAAATCCGGAAGAAGGATGGTGACGGTTGATGGATGGACAAATGCCGCTCTGATGGTGCGATTGGGTTGGTTCATGGCGGTGATGGGCAGATTGCGCGGTTGGTGGGAGAAGATATTCCCTAAAGCCCGAGAACAATCCGTCCAGGAACCAGCAGTATCACGCAAGTCTGAAACATCGGTAGGTGAAAAATCACCCCAACCAACGGGTACCTTTGTGGAAAAATTTGACGCTGATGGATTGATTGAATTATTATCCGGCAGGATGGATTTCAACATCCTGGTTTGGCGCAGTGTGAGCGTTGTTTTCCTCAGGTCGGTGATCCATCCAGATTGGGGTGGTCGCTTCTGGTTAAAGATTTTATTTTGGTTTGAAGAACGATTTCCCAGGTGGTTGGGTCGCATTGGGCAGTATCCTTTGATTGTGATTCGTAAACCACATTTCGATACTGAGGCACCGGGAGCGAGTAAAGTATAATTTGAATATACTTTTCTCAAAAGTCTATTCGGTTATTCTTATCAGAAGTCAGTAAGATTCTCAACTCATGACCGTTAAGCCAGCCCGTATCGAAAGATAGCAGCATTTAGAGGACTTTACGCAGCGCAGGAGAAAATTAATGGATTGGATCAATAAAAATATACTTGTCACCGGTGGGACCGGGTCCTTTGGCAGGAAGTTTATCGAAGTCATCATGGCTGAATATCATCCGGCTAGATTAATTGTCTACAGCCGGGACGAGCTAAAGCAGCATGAAATGCGCACGGCTGGCTTTGATCATCCTAACCTGCGCTACTTCATTGGTGATGTACGTGACCTTCACAGGCTGCGTCGTGCACTTAATGGCGTGGACCTGGTTGTGCACGCTGCTGCTTTGAAACAGGTGCCGGCTTGTGAATACAACCCGATGGAAGCTGTCAAGACCAATATTCTGGGCAGCAGCAATGTGGTTGATGCTGCGCTGGATGCAGGGGTTGATAAAGTCCTTGCGCTCAGTACAGACAAAGCTGTCAACCCCGTCAACCTTTACGGTGCCACCAAGCTGGCAGCGGAGAAACTGATGATTCAGAGCAATGCCTATGCTGGTGGATTGACCTCACGTTTCAGTTGTGTGCGGTATGGCAATGTGATAGGTTCACGGGGGAGTGTTGTGCCCTTGTTCCTTCAACAGCGCGGAAAAGGTGAAATCACCCTAACGGATGACCGCATGACCCGTTTTTGGATTTCTCTTGAGCAGGGTGTGCGCTTTGTCATTCGCTGTATAGAAGAAATGCAAGGCGGGGAGGTGTTTGTTCCGAAAATCCCCAGTATGAAAATGACGGATCTCGCCAAAGCAATTGCACCAGATTCGCAAATTCGAAACATCGGGATTCGCCCAGGTGAGAAGCTGCATGAAGTCTTGATCTCTGAAGACGAAGCACGCACAACGGTTGAGTTGGATGATATGTTTGTTGTACAGCCCCCCGCTGCACTGTGGTTTGGTTATCACTGGTCTGAGAAGGGCAAATCTTTACCAGATGGTTTCCATTATGCCAGTGACAATAACACAGACTGGCTGTCAGTAACGGAAATACAGAAAATGGTCGCAGCAATCGAAGTGGAATTCGAAAAAGGAAATTGCTAGGATGCGTTTGCTGGTAACAGGTGCTACCGGGCTGTTAGGCTTAAACCTTAGCCTGGTTGCTGTAGAGCAGGGGCATCAGGTAACAGGTCTTTCTCATTCACGCAGTTTGGTTAATACACCCTTTGATCTCCTTCAGGTGGATTTGGTTGATATCACATCAGCCATAGACATGATTGATGGTGCACAACCAGAAGCGATAATTCATTGTGCTGCGATGGCCGATCTGAACGCTGCTCAAAATGCACCGGACAAGGCACATCAGATCAATTGTGAAGCCGCTGGAGAGCTCGCTGGTGCTGCATCACGCTGGGGGATACCTTTTATACATATTTCAACAGATGCTGTCTTTGATGGGAAATCTGGTGGATATCGTGAGGAAGACCGGGTGAATCCTTTAAGTGTTTATGCCCAGACAAAACTGGCAGGAGAAGACCTTGTCATGCGAATGCACACGGATGCTGCCATTGCCCGGGTGGTTTTCTTTGGCTGGAGTATCTCGGGCAAGCGTAGTTTGTCGGAGTTCTTTTTCAATAACCTTCGAAAAGGCGAGCAGATACAGGGGTTTACCGATGCTTTTTTCTCTCCATTATATGTTGAGGATTTAGCTGAAACCTTATTGGAGATGCTTGATCATGGGTTAGCGGGTCTATACCATGTGGTCAGCCCAGAGAGTTTGAGCAAATATGATTTTGGGGTAAGCATTGCTCAGCGTTTTGGTTTTGATCCCCACCTGATTGAGCCTGTACGGATGCAAACATTATTGCGGGGAGCACCGCGCGCATCGAACCTTGTGCTCAATCCCGATAAAGTCCAACGTGCCCTGGGGCATCATTTGCCAACCGTGGCAGAAGGAGTTGAGCGATTATTCTTGCGTTATTTAGAAAAATATCCACAAAAATTACAGAAGTATGGCAGGTAAACATAATCTTTAGAAAGATCCCCAAATTGTCTTAAATGCGAGACAAATTCCTTTCTGGATAAATCGCGATAATCTCGGGGATGTAAGGAGACAACATGCAGACTGGAAGTGAAGAGCTTAAAATTGGTCAACATCTCATTGGAGACAATCACCCAACATACTTTATTGCAGATATCGCCGCTAATCATGACGGCAGCCTGGACCGGGCAAAGCTGTTGATTCATTTGGCAAAAGAAGCTGGTGCAAATGCAGCCAAGTTCCAAAATTTCCGTGCACCGCAAATTGTTTCTGATTATGGTTTTACCCATATGGACAGCCAGGTTTCTCACCAGGCAAAATGGAAAAAATCGGTCTCGGAAGTCTATGCTGAAGCATCCATCCCCTTTGAGTGGACACCGATACTCAAAGCAACCTGTGATGAGGTGGGGATTGACTATTTTTCGTCCCCTTATGATTTTGAAGCGATCGACATGCTGGATGCTTATGTACCCGCATATAAAATTGGTTCCGGGGATATTACCTGGATTGAAGCGGTTGAACGAATAGCCAGGAAGGGCAAACCTGTTTTATTGGCAACCGGAGCCTCACACATTGGTGAGGTGCAGAAGGCAGTGCACGCCATCTTAGCAATTAATCCGCAATTGGTACTGATGCAGTGTAATACAAACTACACTGCTGAAGATGGAAATTTTGACCATATTCATTTGAATGTTCTTAATACCTATCGGAGCATGTTCCCAGATGTGGTTTTGGGTTTATCCGATCACACTCATGGTCACGCAACGGTTTTGGGTTCCGTAGCACTAGGGGCGCGGGTGATCGAGAAGCATTTCACCGATGATAACGACCGGGTTGGCCCTGATCATCCCTTTGCGATGAACCCAGAATCTTGGGCGGCTATGGTTGTTGCCACCCGGCAGCTGGAAAGGGCCATGGGATCTGGGGATAAGTTCGTGACTGAAAATGAACAACAAACGGTCGTCATTCAACGGCGTTGTTTACGAGCAGCTCGGGAGATTCAGCCAGGCGAGGTCATGACCCGCGAGATGGTTGACGTTCTCAGGCCAGCAACCAAGGGGGCCATTTTGCCATATGAGGTTGGTAACGTGATTGGCCTGAAGGCATTGGTAATAATCCCAGCCGGTAAGGAATTGCGTTGGACGCATTTTGGCGAGCTTTAATTACTTGAATCAGATGACCGGCTGAAGGAGACGAGCTTGATGCGAGTCTTATATTTCACAGCAGAAGACAGTCCCCATGATCAACGCTTTTTAACCGCACTTGCGGGCACGTCACACCAGGTCACATGTCTGCGGATGTATGCCCGTCCAAAAGCACAAACACCTGAGGGTATTGAGTCATGGAATTGGCCGAACGATCAGCCGGATTGGACTTGTTGGCAAGGTTGGCAAAGAGGTAAAGATCAGTTTATGCAAATTATTGCTGATCTACAACCCGACCTGGTTCATGCCGGGCCGGTGCAAGGACCGGCGCTTGTTGCTGCGCTGGCAGAGTTTCATCCCCTGGTGGCCATGTCGTGGGGTTTTGACCTCTTGCGTATAGCCGAGCGGAGTCCCTGGATGCAATGTGCAACCAATTTCACACTTAAACGCAGTGATGTGCTGGTGGCAGATTGCCAAACGGTTGTCGATCGGGCTGCCAGTTACGGCTTTCCTCGTGAAAATGTGGTACGTTTTCCATGGGGCGTTGACCTGGCACATTTTTCACCAGAGAGAGCAAATGCTGCTGGTATTACCCTCAGGCAATCCCTGGGTTGGAAAGATAACTTTGTGATCTTTTGTAACCGTGCCTGGTCTTCCTCTTATGGTGTGGATATCTTGGCAAAGGCTTTTGTTCGTGTATATCAAAAATTGCCTAACATTAGGTTGCTGTTAGCAGGTGGGGGACCGGATTCTGATCTGATCCACAGCATTTTGGCACCTG